>CAZDCZ010000011.1:0-44082 GCA_964504155.1 uncultured Bacteroidales bacterium
ATACATATAAAAATTAATAGTATTTGTTTCTTTGTTAGAAAAAATAAATACTTTTGCACTTAATTGATGAGTAAGTTAAAACAAAAATCTGATTTTAATATAGATGCAGCGAGTGCATTATTGGAGCAAAGTTTATTTGCACCTAGTGTTCATTGCTCATATTATAGCTGTTTTCAATTGCTAAAATACACTATAAAGGATTTTTTCGGAATTGATTATGAGACACAAGCTGTAAATATTTCCACATCTAAACAAAAAACTCATCAATATGTTGTAAATTACATAACAAATGAGTTAAAATCTTTAACTAGTGTAATTGAAAGTAGAGATTTTAAACGGAAGATTAATGACCTTAAGCAATTTAGAGTTGAATCTGACTATGAAAATATTGAAATAAGTTTTGACAAAGGAAATGAAGCTTTCAATAAAGCAAACGAGATAAGGTCTTATGTTATTAATAATTTTAATGTATGAAATCAAAAGAGTTCATAAAAGAAAAATTAAATGAGTTATTTGCTCAATTTAGTGATATTAAAATACAATATGAATATAGAGCAAATACTTATAGTCATTTAATTGAAGTTACTCCTTTAGTATTTTTTAAGGAGAATAAAAATTACATAGCACTTGAAGCTGCGCTTGAAGACGAATTTGAATCTCTATTCCCTAATGAAAATATTGTGTTTATTTCAGAAGACTCATTATCTGAAATAATGAATCCTGATTTTAAATTAGGTTATGAATCAATTACTTTTGATAACGAGGGGGTTAATATTGACTTTATTGTTGAAGGATTTAGTGAGAATATTGATTTTCAATATTTTAATAATTATGCATTAGCTGCTTAAAAATAGATGGAAGATTATTCAAAATTTCAATTTAAAGGTTTTAAAATTATTCGCTCTGTAATTGAACGAAATGATAATGAGCCTTCAAAAAAAATATCTTTAAGATTTGATCCTAAAGGCTTTATTAATAAAAATGAAAGCAATTTTCAACTTCAACTTGGAGTGAAGATTGAAGATGAAAACAAATCATTCAATATAGAAATTGAATCAGTTGCAAATTATTCTTTTGAAAATAAAGAAGGATTAGACAAACTAGATAATCTTTTTTATATAAATGCTCCTGCATTACTATTTCCTTACATCAGAGCTTACATTTCAACTTTGACGAACCTTTCTGGATTTGAACCAATTAATTTACCTACACTAAATATGTTAGGATTAGGTAACGATTTAAAGAAGAATACTTCAAAAGTATAACACTAGCCATAGATGGAAAAATGCACTGTTGCAACAATGTGTATAAAACATAAGGGTTTTAGTGGTTTTTGAGCGTCATTACCAGCATCAATTTTAATGTATCCTGATGAGTTTGTAGCCCGCAATCTCTTACGTATCATAAACTCAATGTTAAAGAGAGCTACCTTCTTTGCAACAAATTAGGAAGCCAAATAAATATTCGATAATAAAATTTTACTTGTAATTATTTATAAACTCTACTATTTGTTCATTCTCGTCGGGGTGAAACCAATTAATTTCGGAATCGCGCTTAAACCACGATATTTGTCGTTTTGCATAATGTCGCGAATTTCTTTTTATAAGTTCTATTGCTTTTTCTAAACTAATACTTCCTTCGAAATGTTGGAACAGTTCTTTATATCCAACAGTATTTAGCGAGTTTAATTCTCTATCGTTAAAATACATTTTAGCCTCATCGATAAGTCCATCTTGTATCATAATATCAACTCGTTGGTTAATTCTGTCGTAAAGCTCATTTCGGTCTCGCATTAGCCCTATTTTTATTATTGCGAAATCTCTTTTTTTCTTCGATTTCGACAAAAATGACGAATAAGGTTTACCTGTCATTATCGATACTTCTATTGCTTTTAATAATCGTTTCGGATTTTTCAGATCTACAACTTTATAATATTCAGGATCGAGTAATTGCAGTTGTTTTCGTAAGCTTTCTATTCCTTCTGTATTAAATTTTTCTCGCAAATCTTCTCGTAATTGTGTATCTATAGTTGGCAAGTCATCTATTCCATCGCACACAGCATTTATGTATAATCCTGAACCGCCTGTCATTATTACTTTGTTTCTTTCTTTAAAAAACTTGTTTAATATATTTATTACCTCGAATTCGAACATACTGGCATTATAATAATCGTAAATAGATTTATTACCAATAAAATGATGCTTAACAGTACTCAGTTGTTCATCGGACGGAACCGCTGTTCCAATTTTAAGTTCTTTATAAATTTGTCGCGAATCGGAAGAAACAATTTCTGTATCGAAATATTTTGCAATTTCGATACTTAAATCGGTTTTCCCAATTCCTGTGGGACCAATAATTACAATAAGTTTTTTGGTCATAACAAATCTAATTTTTAGATATTTAGCAGAAATTCCATTGTATCAACATTATCGGCATAATCCCATAATTCGGGATATTGTGCCTTGCCAAAACCGATAGCATTTTTTACATTATTATCGTCGGATACAATACATTGAATATTTTCTTTATTAACTGAAAGATAATTATTTACATCTTCGATATTTTTGTAATTCTGATAATATAAAACAGCTATTGGCGAAGCCATACTACTATCTTCTTTAAGCAAAACAAAACCATTATCGAGATGTTTGATTTTATTCATTAAATATATCGATTTATTATAATCGTAATTGTTTGCATATTTATTATGAGAATATAATTTCTCGTAACATTTAATACTTTCAAATAAATTCTCGAAACAATAATCTTCAGGTATCAATAATTTCGATACATTACGACAACCTAATCCGAAATACATAAAAACATCATTGGCTAGATTTTCTATTTGTTTACCTGTTTCTTTTCCGGTTAAAACAGCAATAGAATTCCTGTTTTTACGTATTATATTAGGATATTTCCCAAAATAATACTCGAAATATCGCGAAGTATTATTACTTCCTGTAGCAATTACAGCATCAAATCCCGATAATTTATTCTCTTGAAATTGAATAAGATTTTCGAATTCAGGATTCAAGGAAATTAGATATAAACGAATTGCTTGCATTAATTTATTGTCTTTCGACGATAGTTTAGCTACAAACTTATTGCCACTCAATAAAACGCATAACATATCGTGAAAACCAACAAGAGGTATATTCCCGGCAGTAACAACACCAACAGAACGAATAGGTTTATTTTCTGATAACTTAGGATACATATCTATCCATCTATTTATGTTCTTTGATTTTAACATCTCAGAGATAGCAATTATCGATAATCGCACATTCTCTTCGGAAAACCAAGCATTATAAATATGTATAGATTTAATTAAATTATTAAACTTCTCATATTCTCCATTTTGATTATCAAAATTATTATTAGAAAAATTTGACAAAAACTCACCTAACTTTACAAAAGCATCTATTCGATCTACTAATTTTATCATTAATATATTAACTTATTATTATTATTATTTAAATAACGAATAATCATACTCAAAAGAATCCTATTAATTACAAAGAACTCATTAGAATAGAATAATAAATACAATATCTTAAACAGAAAAAACTGAATAAAATATTGTATTTACATTTAGAATTTTCTCATCTTACATAAAAGACTCCCATGGGGTAGCACTAAAAAATGTTCCTATTGCAGTACCAATAATTAATAAATATATTATTACACCCAAGACCAACATTCCCGAAAGAGAAGTTCCTATTATGGCACAAACTTTACCTGCTTTAAGGTTCTTATATGAGCTTTCTGAGTATAAATCGGGATTAGCATTATACAATTTTATAGATTTACTTGCAAGAACCAAAGCTATAATTCCTAAGGTTAATGCTATAAATCCATAACACCAACAACCGGCAATAGAAATAATTCCCATAACTAATACTCCGCTGGAATTAGGCAAGGTTTGTTGGTTAATAATTTCTTGTGGTATTTTTGTTTCCATGGTATTTTGTTCTTCCATTATACAAAAAAATTATAATAAGTTAATAATTTATAAATATAGCTTAAAATTACAATACTTGTATTACTAATAAATAAAATTAAAATAACTGTAGCTCCTTTTTTAAACTTAAATATTAGGTGTAAAAAAAGATAAACAAACATCAGAATTATTGGGATAAGTGCAGGATATAATTTTAAACTCTCTATTATATTCCCTTTTAAAAGTTCTATAAAAGCACGTTGCATACCACACCCTGAACACTCTATACCTAAATGTTGCTGATAAAAGCATACTTGCATATGCGATTCTAACCAATTAATTAATTTTTCTAACATTTCTTGATTTATAATTAATGCGAAGATATAATTTTAATTAATAGATTGAATTATTAATTAAAATTTCAAGACATTTCAATGCTTCTATAGTAACATTAAAACACAAAAACATTGGCAATACATTCAAAATAATTTTACTAAATAACTAATTCTCCGATAAATATTTGATATTTTAACAAGTCATCGGATAACTATTAATTGTTTTGCTTATATACCCAAAATTACCATATATATAATTAAGCGAAAATATTTTTTATTAATTTGAAATTCTTAAATAATTTTTATTTCGAAAAAAGGATTGTAATGTAATCAACTACTTCGTTCGATGGAATTATTTCGCCGGAATTTCCACGTGCTAATATATCGATATGTATATTTTCACTAAGCAACTTCGAATATTCTATTAATGTCATTATTGGACCATAACCACAAACTGAAATATTTTTCGAAACAATCTCTGTTTGAACGCCAAACGAATCCATTTCTAATATTTTATCTATAACATACTGGTCGTTGGCAAAACCAAAATCGGGACTCACAAAATGTGAAAAATCTGAAGAAGCAATAATAAGTATCTTTTTTTTTAGCAATTTATTAGTTTCGTATATCGATTTTGCAAGGAATTTAGCTTCGGAATAATTTTGATAGGTCATAGTTATTGGCGCAATCTTAAATTTGTACGACAGAAAATATTGTAATAACGGCAGCATTACTTCTCCTGAATGTTCTCCTTTTTGTTCGATCTCAGAAACTGCAATATTCATATTGTTTGCAAAATCAGTATCAACTTCAATCAATCCTAATGGAGTTTCCCATTCACTATGACTATCGAAAGATAGCTTTTCTCCAAAGCCTGAATGATTTGGGTTAATAATAAATATAGTATCGTACTTAACTGTTGAATTTCGCAATAACTCGAAAAAATGAACTGCTTTAGATGCTGAAAACATATACCCTGCATGAGGTAGTACTCCTCCAACAATATCGTTTTTAGAAAATGTAGTATCAATTAAAGATTTCTCTTTATTATAAATATCTGATATTTGCTTTTTTAACTCATTTTCATCAGACAAATAAAATTTCCCAGCAACTACCGGTTTTCTAATATTCATAACAATTTATTTTTAATTCAAAATAATTTTAAAATATAAAATTCTATTTAAGATAAGTAAATATTTTATTTCCACATTTTTTACAACTACCATCTTTATTTATTCCCACTATATCGAGCATATATCCTGAGCGACTTATTAAAAGATTACCACACTTATCACAATATGTATTATTCCCTTCAGCAAGCATAACATTTCCTACATAAACATTTTTTAAATATTTTTTTGCGATTTTTAAAAAACTCATAATTAATGATATTGATGTTGGCTCGATAGTAGAATTATAATTAGGATAATAAGCCGAAATATGCAACACAGTATCATCTCCTAATTCTTTTGCTATCCATTTTATCATATCTTCGAACTCTTTAGAATCGTCGTTTAAAGTAGGAATTAGAAGATTTGTTATTTCAAGATGTTTACCTTGCTCCTTTATTAATTTTAAAGTATCTAAAACAGCTTGAAGGCTTGAAGCAGTATTCTTTTTATAAAATTCGTTACTAAAAGCCTTTAAATCGACATTAAAAGCATCGATATATTTTATTAATTGTAACAAGGGTTCTTTACAAATATATCCATTTGTTACCATAACATTTTTTAAGCCTTTTGCTTTCACTAGTTTTGCTGTATCGAGCATAAACTCATAAAAAACAGTAGGCTCGTTATAGGTATAAGCAACACCTATATTATTTGGTTTCGATAATGCTTTTGATAAAATATCTGAGGGGCTATATGTTTTAAGATTAGTTTTATATTCTTGTGAATTAATTTGTGAAATTTGCCAATTCTGACAATAAAAACATTTCAAATTACATCCTATACTTCCAATAGAAAGTATTTTGCTTCCGGGATAAAAATGGTATAAAGGTTTTTTCTCAATCGGATCGAATCCTATTGATGATATTTCCCCATAATTCTCCGAAAATAATTCTCCCTCATTATTATATCTAACTCCACAAATTCCAAACTTATTTTTATCGATAATACATCCATGAGGGCATAATGTACATTTTACTTTTTTCGATTTTTGTTTTTCGTAAAACTGAGCTTTATGTATATTTTCGAAATCCATAATTACCTAATAATAAATTTATTATAATTTTGCAAGGGACTATTTTGCACATTAACATCAACAACACGCGCCATGGCCGGACCTTGCCAACACCAAATAACAAATTCTTCAAGTTTTTCGCCTTCCCCTTCAGCTTCTATATAAACACTTTTATTATACATATTTCTTACATAACCATAAACATTTAACTCGTGAGCTTTCTGTAATACGCTATATCTAAATCCCACATTTTGCACTTTCCCCGTAATTCTTATCATTAAACATTTTTTCATGTTCTAATAATTTATATTAGCCAAACCATTAACACTCTAACAATAACTACTTAAGTATAATCAATCTTTATTTATGTAAAATTACAAAATCTGTTTATCAAGGTCAATAGCAATAATATCAATAACAAACATATTATTATTCAAAATACATATTTTCTCTAATCTATATATTTATTATAAATGATTAAAACAAAGAGATATTCTAAAAACAATCTTAATATAAAATTATATTAATTTTTTATCTTAAATTTGAATAAATTTCAAGTTTAATTTAATCTATGAAAATATTATATCTCTATATAGATAATATAAAAATATCTTTTAATGCAATTAGGTCTAATCGATTACGCACCATACTTACAGTATTTATTATTGCGTTTGGAATAATGGCATTAGTAGGAATATTAACAGCTATTGATTCTATAAAAAACTCTATTACAAGCCAATTTACCAACATGGGAGCTAACACTTTTTCTATTGTTAACAGAGATACTCGTGTTAATAATGGAGGAAATTCCAGACCCGAAAGATACAAAATAATAAGATATCGTGATGCTTTTGATTTTAAAGAACAATATACTTTTCCGGCAAAAGTCTCTATTTCTATTTATGCTTCAGGAACAGCAACTATAAAATACAAATCGAAAAAAACAAATCCTAACATTCCTATTTTAGGAGCAGACGAAAACTTTTTATTTACCTCAGGAAAATTTGTGCAAGATGGCAGAAACTTCTCTAAAAACGAAATTCAAAATAATAGTCATGTTGCAATTATTGGAAGTAGCTTGAGAAATGATTTTTTTGAAGATGGCATTAATCCTATTGGAAAAGTAATTACTTTAGGAGGAGGAAGATATAAAATAATTGGTGTTTTAAAAGAAAAAGGATCAAGTTTTGGCTCATCAGAAGATAAAATGTGTATTCTTCCAATTACAAATGTCCGTCAATATTATTCGCGGCCAAACATGAATTATTCAATAGCTGTTATTCCCTCTGACCCTAAGCTTCTAAAAGCTGCCGTTAGTGAGGCCGAAGGAATTTTTCGTATTATTAGAAAACTAAATGCCACAGAAGAAAATAACTTTTCTATTGAAACAAGCGATAATCTTGCAAATATGCTTATCAAAAACATTAAATATGTTACAATAGCTACAACAATTATTGGAATAATAACCCTTCTAAGTGCTGCAATTGGATTAATGAATATTATGTTGGTTTCTGTTACCGAACGAACTAAAGAAATTGGCATTAGAAAAGCAATTGGAGCAAAAGCATCAACAATAAGGCAGCAGTTTATGTTTGAATCGGTAATAATAGGACAACTTGGTGGTTTTTTAGGAATAATTTTAGGAATATTAATTGGAAATATTGTATCTTTATTAACTAAAACTCCATTTTTTATTCCATGGCTTTGGATTTTTTCCGGAGTTGCTTTATGTTTTTTTGTTGGATTAGCTTCCGGTATTTTTCCTGCTATCAAAGCATCAAAACTAGATCCTATAATCTCGTTAAGGTATGAATAAAAATAATTATTAGATATGCAAAATTTAATTATTGAAAAAACTGCAAAAACTCCATCTGTTAATTTTAACAATGAAAATGGAAAATTCAAAATAGTTGGCAGATCTATTCCTGAAAATCCTGAATCATTCTTCGATCAAATATTTATTTGGTTAAAAGAATATTTTTTAAACCCTCAAGATTCAACAATTTTTGAAATACAACTTGAATACATTAATAGTGGTTCGTCAAAATTCATATTAGAATTGTTGCAAATTATACAATCTAATCAACATAACACAAATTGTGAGATTAATTGGTTTTACGAGGAAGATGATGAAGCAATATTAGATTTAGGCAAGCATTTTCAATCGTTACTAGATTTTCCTTTTAATTTAATTGAGACATACTAAAAGATGGTGCCTAAAATTAAGCACCATCTACATTTTTATTATTTAATAATTTATTAAACTAATTTTTCTAATAAGTCAACAACTCTATTTGAATATCCCCACTCGTTATCGTACCACGAGAGAACTTTAACTGTTTTACCAATTACCATTGTACTTAAAGAATCGAAAATTGATGAATGTGGATTATGAATAATATCTACTGAAACAATTGGGTCTTCAGTATATTCAAGTATTCCTTTCATAGGACCATCAGCAGCTTCTTTCATAGCTGAATTAATCTCTTCTATTGTTGTTTCAGTTTCTAAATTTACAACAAGGTCAACAAGCGAACCTGTAGGGGTAGGAACTCTAATAGCCATCCCATCGAGTTTTTTATTTAATTCCGGAATAACTTTACCAACAGCAATAGCCGCTCCGGTAGTAGTAGGAATTTGAGAAACAGCTGCCGATCTAGATCTTCTAAGATCTGAATGAGGAGCATCTAAAATCATTTGATCGTTTGTATATGAATGTACAGTAGTCATAAATCCATTAACTATTCCAAATTTATCGTTAAGAATTTTTGCTATTGGGGCTAAACAATTTGTAGTACAAGAAGCATTCGAAACACAAATATCTTCATCTTTAAGCTCATTGTCGTTTACACCCAAAACAATCATATTATCGATTTGGTCTTTTGCAGGCACTGTAAGAATCACTTTTTTAGCTCCATTCTTAAGATGATCGCCGTACCCTCCTTTTTGGCTTTCTTTATTTCTAAAAATACCTGTCGCCTCAACAACAACATCAGGAGTAGTTTCCCAAGGAATTAATGCAGGATTTCTCTCCGAACTAATTTTAATTTTTACACCATTTACAATTATTCCATTATCATCATGCTTTACTTCTCCAACAAATCTTCCTTGAGTAGAGTCATATTTAAGCAAATGAGCTAATGTTTTATTATCTGTAAGATCATTTATCCCAACAATCTGGATATTGTCTCTTTCAAGACAAATTTTAAAAACATTTCTCCCGATTCTACCAAAACCGTTAATTGCAACTTTTATTTTTGACATTTCTATTGTTTTTATAATTAATATAAATATTTAACAAAAATATAACAATTCCAATATTCTTCAAAACTTAGCAATAAAATAATTTTTAAATCTTTAAAAACTTAATCTAATTACCTTTTCATTATTATTTTTTTGCTATCAATTGCTTTTCCAAAGCGATAACTAATAAATATATTAAAAAATAATTGAGGATTATCAATATTTGCCATTATTTCAATTTCTTTAATATATGCCGATAAGCAAATACCTGCATCTAGAGCATGAACAAATCTTTCTTTTTGCGAAAATTCAAAACTCATACCAAGTTTCACATATGCTCCCGGAACAAATTGCGTTTCGCTAATTCCTTTTAGAAATGATGATTTACCATAAATGTCAATTGCTGAATGAACAGAAGACGAGAATTTTTCTTCTTTTACTTCAATAGAATTTGGTCCTATAGGAACTAAAACATCATAATAAATAGGTTTTAACAATACTACTGAGCCTCCATATGTATAAAAATATTCTATAGCAACACTTCCAACATCTCTTTTTTTAAATAGTTTTTTTTGTTTTCCAATTCCAATATTAAAATTTACCGGTAAATTTTCTTTTCCAAAAACAAAACTTTTCCCGCTTCCATAATATTGATTTGTAACTTTAACTTCTTTTTTATGACGTATACTAGATAAATTTATTTCGTAAAGTTTCTTTTTAAAAAAATCTATACGTTTACCATAAATATATCCCAAACCTACTCCATTATCTGCTAACAAAACAGCAAAAGCACTTTCATCGCGATAAAATATTTTATCTTGCATATTTATTTCTCCCTGCGCCATTGAATTAACAACGACGAAAAAAGTACAAATTATATTTATTATTAATATTTTGTTCACGCAGAGATATCTATAAAATAAAAAACCTGTCTCATTTGTAAAAATACAAATTTTGAGACAGATAATTATTCCTTTATACGATATTAATTACTTATGCATTTTGTTCTAATTGCTCACTATTATTTTTACCATATGCAGGGCAATCTTTTTTTACTTTGCACGAATTAAATACAGTAATAACAAACAGAGATACAAGTAGACCTACAACTAATTTTTTCATAATTCTTTAATTTATAGTTAGGGATTATTAATATCCCAAATCTATAAAAAAAAAAGCACAAAATGAAATCTAAGAGTTTTGCTCAATCTCAATATCATTATCGGCATATGCCGGACAAATCTCATTCATATGACATGAACTAAACAAAACACTTAAAAACACTACCACTAAGCCTAAAACTATTTTCCTTTTCATATTACAATTGTTTTAATTTATAAAATTAACATTTTGCTATTATTAAAATCTATTAATTCTAGAAATGAATGTACGTTAAGATTATAAAAATGTTTTATTTATTTTTTAAAATTACAAAATTATATATAAAAAAAGATACTATTTTAAATAAATAGTATCTTTTTTAAAATCTTGCATCGATTATTGTTGACTAATTATATAAATATCTCTTTATTTTTTTAGTTGGAGTTCGCACAAAAGGTTTTGGATGTTTAACAACAGCATATACTTTTGAAAATTTATTAACTCTAGAATTTACATATAATTGCAATTCTTTTGTTAATTCTTCAATTTTTGAGTTTACAAAATTAATAGCATCATCCTTTAAATTATTAAACTGTTTTTCTAATTCCTCATGATTAAAGTGAACCAAGGCTACTAATTTCCCTTTCTGCTCTATTACAACAGACTCAACAACATATTTAAAATTATTAATTACAGATTCAATTTCTTCGGGATAAATATTTTCACCACTTGCCCCAACTATCATATTTTTTATTCTTCCTCGAATATATAAGAAATCTTTTTTACCAAAACGACCTAAATCTCCGGTTTTAAACCATCCATCTTCGGTAAGAACTTGTTTTGTTAACTCAGGCTCCTTATAATATCCTTTCATTATGTTAGCACCTCGAACCCAAATTTCTCCATCGCCTTTTTTATTAGGATTATTAATTTTCATTTCTATTCCTTCAATTTTAGGCCCGGTAGATTGATACCTAACAGTTTTGGCATTTGCTCCGGCAATTAAAGGTGCTGTTTCTGTTAATCCATATCCTATAGCATACGGAAATTTTCCTTCTCTTAGAAATCTTTCAACTTTAGGATCAAGTTTTGATCCTCCAATACCAAAAAATTGCATTTTACCACCAAATGTTTCATATAATTTCTTTCCCGCTATACGATGAAATAACTTTCTTAATAAGGGAACAAAATATAATCCTCTCATCACAACACTACCTTTAAATTTAGGAAGAATTTGTGCTTTAAATATTTTTTCGATAACCATTGGAACACTCAACATATGAGTTGGTCTTATTTTTTTTAGAGCCGGCAACAAAATACTTGGTGTTGGGGGTTTCTGTAAATAATAAACAGATGCTCCTTGCATTATAGGAATAATAAAACCTAAAGTATTTTCGTAAGAATGTGATAAAGGCAAAATTGACAAAAAACTATGGCTTTGATTTATAGCTTCAACAAACAAAGTTTGTTTAGCATCAAAAACAATATTCTTATGAGTTAACATCACTCCTTTCGATGTTCCGGTAGTTCCCGAAGTATAAATAATCGAAGCTAAATCGCTTTCGGAAACAGGATAATCAACAATTTTAGTATTATTAATATCTTTTTCGACAGAACTTTCAAAAACATCAAAAGTTTCTAAATTAATTTTTATTGATAAATATTTTAAACTAAGATCTTTTATTTTAGGATATAATAATTCTGACACAAAAAGCATTTTACTTTCAGAATGATTTAAGATATTTTCAATTTCATTTACATGAAAATCGGGTAATATAGGAACCACAACTGCTCCCATTGAAGTAATAGCAAGATATATTACACCCCAATTAGGCATATTTCTACTTAAAATTGCAACTTTATCTCCTTTAGTAATACCATACTGTTGTAATAAAAGCACAACGTCTTTTACTCTGATATCAAGTTCTTTATATGTCATTCTTGGCCCATTTACATACGATAACGAACTGTTTTCAGAATATTCTTTTATACTATAATTTAAAATATTCTTAATTGTCTGTTCTTCTGCAACTTTTACCATAATTTTTATTTTTATTGATAATAAATTCTCAATTATTAAACTTTCAAATGTAAACATTTTTATAAGACTCAACTATTAAATATCGACTCATATACATATATTAATTACAACATGTTGTCATTCAACAAATAATGCAAGTAATTTATTTTATAAATTTAATGCTAATAGAAAAACTTTAAGAAATTTATGTAAAAAATTAAAAATCAATTTAATAATAAGAAATACGGTTAATCAATTACATATTAATCAGATTAACCTTATAATATTTTGAAATTGTGGAGTCGGCGGGAATCGAACCCGCGTCCGAATAAAGAACCATAATGCTTTCTACATGCATAGCTTTAATTTAATTTTCGAGAAAAGACCGGTAAAAAGCAACCTATCAAATCCTTATTTTCTTAATTTCACTTGTTCGACGAAACAGCAAACAAGCTAACTCAACATTTTCGATGCCTCAAAAACAGAGCGCGATTGAGTAACGCTCTCCGAGAGACAGCCCGTCTCGATTTCTAAAACCGAGATAAAGTATAATTCGCCTAGCGTAATTATGCAGCGAGCGCGTAGTTATTTTCGCCGTTTAAAAATCTGAGTATTATGATTTACGAGACAACACACAACTCTCGACATGCTTACATTACAATTTACAATACCGTCAAAACCAAAAGTCGACCCCATAATGCGGTGCAAAGTTACAAAATTTAGTACAAAATATTTTACTAATTAATAAAAAAAAATTAATTTTATCGCTTCTAAAAAATAAATATTATGACAGAAAAAATAAAAGTTGGGATATTGCGTGAAACAAAAAACCCACCAGATAAACGCGTTGCAGTAACTCCTTCACAGGTAATTCAGATATTAGAACAATTTCCAAATGTCGAAATATTTATTCAACCTAGCGATTTGAGATGTTATAAAGACGAAGAGTATAAATACTTAAATCTAAATTTTAAAGAAGACTTATCGGATTGCGATATTCTTATAGGAGTAAAAGAAGTAGAAAAATCGGCACTTATTCCGAATAAGACATACATGTTCTTCTCTCATGTTGCTAAAAAGCAACCTTATAATAGGGAGTTATTACAAGAAATAATTAAGAAGAACATCAATTTAATTGATTATGAATACTTAACCGATTATGATGGCAGTCGAATAGTTGCTTTTGGTAGATGGGCAGGTATTGTTGGCGCTTATAATGGATTACGTGCAAGAGGAATAAGAAATGATTCCTTTGATCTAAAACCTGCCAACGAATGTAAAGACATGGATGAGATGTATGCGGGTTTAAAAATGATAAAACTTAAACCTAAAAAAATCCTTATTACCGGTGGTGGCAGAGTTGCTATGGGTGCTATGGAAACTCTAAGTGTTTTAAATCTTAAAGAAGTTTCTCCCGATGACTTTTTAAATAAAGAATATGACGAAGCCATTGTTTGTCGCCTCGACCCCGAATACTATGTACAACACAAAGGAGGAATGGAGTTCAACTTACAACATTTCTTTAAGCATCCGGAAGAATATATTTCCACCTTTAAAAAATATACTGAAGTAACAGATATTTATATTGCATGTCATTTCTGGGATCCTAAATCTCCGGTTTTTATCACAAAAGAAGATATGCAAAAACCAGAATTTAATATATCGGTAATTGCAGATGTAAGTTGCGATGTTGACGGACCTATTGCTTCAACGCTAAGAGCTTCTACAATTGCGGAACCTTTTTACGGATACAATCCTGAAACAGGAAAAGAAGAAACTGCTTTTACAAGCAATAAAAACATTACTGTTATGGCTGTTGATAATCTCCCTGGAGAATTACCAAGAAATTCATCGGCTGATTTCTGTAACAAATTATTAAATAATGTTTTCCCATTTCTTTTTGGTAACGACGACAAAAAGATAATACATAGAGGAACAATTACGAAAGATGGCAAACTAACTGAAAAATATAGTTATCTTCAAGATTATCTTGATGGAAAAGAATAATAATGCTTAAAGAATCTGTCCAAAAAGTTTAGATTATTGTCATTCTGAACGAAGTTGAAGAACCAAGTGAAACGAGCTCAACGAAGTTAATCTATCAGTTTAAAAATGAGATGTTTCGACAAGCTCAACATGACATAAACAACTTGAAACTGAACTTTTTGGACACTATCTTTTTATTTCAATTTATTTTTTCAATTCAGAAATAACTTTTTCAGGATTCTTAGATTTGAAAATATAACTTCCTGCCACTAAAATATCTGTACCGGCATTTAACAATTCCCGTGTATTCGAAGCATCTACACCTCCATCGATTTGTATTAAAGCCTTAGATTCTTTTTGAATAATTAATTCTTTAAGCTTCTTAATTTTTGGAATTGTATTTTTTATAAATTTCTGTCCGCCAAAACCGGGATTAACCGACATTATTAATACCATATCCACATCTTGGATTATATCTTCGAGCAAAGAAACTGAGGTGTGAGGATTTAATGCCACTCCTGCTTTCATTCCCATCGACTTAATATTTTGAACCGTTCTATGTAAATGATTGCATGCTTCGTAATGAACAGTAAGTATATCGGCTCCTGAATCGCAGAATTTTTTTATATATCTATCGGGATTTACAATCATGAGATGTACATCAAGAGGCTTTTTAGCATATTTTTTCACTTGATAAATTATTGGAAAACCAAAAGAAATATTAGGCACAAATAATCCATCCATAATATCGAGATGAAACCAATCGGCCTTACTTAAATTAATCATTTCTATATCTTTAGCAAGATTACTAAAATCGGCTGATAATAAAGATGGGGATACTAAATGTGTCATTTGTTTATATATTTTATTTATTACAAAAATAAACAAATATCTCGTCAGAATAATAAATCATATATAAAATAAATTTATAAAATTATCCTAAATAACTTTTTAATATTTTGCTTCTTGTAGTTTGTTTAAGCTTTTTTAGGGCTTTTTCTTTAATCTGCCGAACTCTTTCGCGGGTAAGAGCCAATTCTTCTCCAATTTCTTCGAGAGTATATGGATGTTTCCCATTTAAACCAAAATATAATTTTACAATATTTGCTTCTCTTGGAGTAAGAGATAATAATATACGTTCAATTTCTTTTCTGAGAGAATCATTTACTAATTTTCCATCGGGACTTGGACTATTCTTGCTCATTAATATTTCATACATATCTCCATCTTCATCATTTTTTAATGGAGCATCCATAGAAACATGCCGTCCGGCATTTCTCATTACTTCTTTAATTTCTTTCGGAGCTAATTCTATTGTTTTAGATATTTCATCTATTGATGGCTCTCTTTCATATTTCTGTTCTAATTTAGCAAGAGCCTTATTAACTTTATTTATCGATCCTATTTTATTTAATGGCAAACGAACTATACGGGCTTGTTCGGCTAAAGCTTGTAAAATTGATTGACGAATCCACCAAACAGCATAAGAAATAAATTTAAAACCTCTAGTTTCGTCAAAACGTTTAGCAGCTTTCATTAAACCCAAGTTTCCTTCATTTATAAGATCCGGCAAACTTAAACCTTGATTTTGGTATTGTTTTGAAACAGAAACAACAAAACGCAAATTTGCTCTTACTAATTTATTTAAAGCTACAATATCATTCAACTTAACTCTTCGAGCTAAATCAACTTCTTCATCGGCCGTTAATAAATTAACTTTCCCTATTTCGTGAAGGTATTTGTCTAAAGAGGCAGTTTCTCTATTCGTAACTTGTTTAATAATTTTTAACTGTCTCATTTTTTATTAATCTAATAATTAATATTACTACTTTTTTATAGAAATTTTCTTTAAATATAAACATCATAATTTAAAACTAATATATTATTTTAAATTTTTTACTAAAAAATTTTGTGTTATTGTAATCAAATCACTAATATTGCACCATATAATATTTGCTAAACACATAATAATTATAATTCAAGAAATTCCGCACCACTAATTTTCATTTCACAGATGAAATATTTATATTAATCAAATAAAAACTAATTCCTACAAATTTACTATGTACGATATTTTAGAATTGAACAAAAAGCTTGTTTCCGATTTACGTGAAATAGCTAATGAATTACAAATTAAAAAAATTGATAGTCTTCGCAAACAAGATCTCATATACAAGATTCTAGACCAACAAGCAATTATTGCTACAGGAGTTGGCAAATCGAAAAAAAACTCTACTGAAAAAAAGAAAATTTCAATAAAAAAATCTTCTCAAAAAGATAAACATCCTAAAAAAGAAATTTCTTCAAATCAAGAATCAAATACAGACACAAAAATTGAAGATAAAAATATCAAGACACAAAACATTCCTAATAAAAGAGATTCTAACCAACATAAAAAAACTTCTCAGGTTAAACAAAAACTCGAAATTACAGAAGCTAAGACCATTGAGAAACCCGAACAAACAAATCAAATTTCTCAATCGAAAAAAAATGTTACAGAAACTCAAAACACAAAAAACCCAACACCAAGACATCACGACAACAAAAGAGTTCCTCGAAAAAGATACGACAATAATCAATTTGAATTTAATGGAATTATTAAAAACTCAGGGGTATTAGAAATAATGCCTGATGGTTACGGTTTTCTACGTTCATCGGAATATAATTATTTTAATTCTCCTGATGATATTTATGTATCGCAATCACAAATTAAACTATTTGGCTTAAAAACAGGGGATACTATTGAAGGAGCTATAAGACCACCTAAAGAAGGAGAAAAATATTTCCCTTTAATAAAAGTAGAGAATATAAATGGTAGAGAACCAGGTTTTATAAGAGACCGTGTTCCATTCGATTATTTAACACCATTATTCCCTCAAGAAAAATTTCAACTAACAAATAGTTCTAATCAAAATATATCATCACGAATAATTGATATGTTTGCTCCTATTGGTAAAGGACAAAGAGGATTAATTGTTGCTCAACCAAAAACAGGAAAAACAGTATTGTTAAAGAATGTTGCAAATTCAATTTCTCAGAATCACCCGGAAGTATATATGATAATACTTCTTATTGATGAAAGACCTGAAGAAGTTACAGATATGGAACGCAGTGTAAATGCCGAGGTAATATCTTCAACATTCGATCAACCTGCAGAAAGACACGTAAAAGTTGCAAATATTGTTCTAGAAAAAGCAAAACGTTTAGTTGAATGTGGTCATGATGTTGTAATTCTTTTAGACTCGATAACCCGATTGGCAAGAGCTTATAACACAGTTGCCCCGGCATCGGGGAAAATTCTTTCGGGAGGTATAGATGCTAATGCATTACATAAACCAAAAAGATTCTTTGGTGCAGCTAGAAATATTGAAGAAGGAGGTTCATTAACTATTCTTGCTACTGCATTAACCGAAACAGGATCGAAAATGGACGATGTTATCTTCGAAGAATTTAAAGGAACAGGAAATATGGAACTTCAACTCGACAGAAAGCTATCGAACAAACGTATTTATCCTGCTGTTAACATTATAGCATCAAGCACACGTAGAGAAGAATTATTATTAGACAAAACATTCTTAAATAAAACATGGATTTTAAGAAATTATCTTACTGACATGAATCCTGTTGAAGCCATGACCTTTATAAAAGACCGAATGCTAAAGACAAAAACAAATGAAGAGTTTTTAGTATCTATGAATAGCGATTAATTCAATGTTCTTGAACACAATAATATAAATAAGGCTAGTTAATTACTAGCCTTATTTTTTTGGTTATTAGCATTATGTAAACCAATTACTTTATAATTAATTTTATAAGCTACTATCTATTTTAAATCAATTATTATGCTTAAATAAATATTTTATACTAATTTTGTGATTAAATTATTTTAGGGTAATTATTTTCTATTAATAATAAATATAAGGAGATATAGAATGTCACAAAAAAAGAAATTTATTACTTGCGACGGAAACTATGCTGCTGCACATGTAGCATATATGTTTACAGAAGTTGCAGCTATTTATCCAATTACGCCATCATCAACAATGGCGGAATATGTTGATGAATGGGCAGCAAATGGAAGAAAGAATATATTTGGCGACGAGGTAAAAGTTACCGAAATGCAATCAGAAGGAGGTGCATCAGGAGCAGTTCACGGATCACTACAATCGGGTGCCTTAACATCCACTTTTACTGCATCACAGGGATTATTACTTATGATTCCTAATATGTACAAAATATCCGGAGAATTACTTCCGGCAGTATTTCATGTTAGTGCCAGAAGTTTAGCAGCACAAGCTTTATCTATTTTTGGAGACCATAGCGATGTAATGAGTACTCGGCAAACCGGCTTTGCCATGTTAGCAACAGGAAGTGTTCAGGAAATTATGGATTTAGCAGGTATTGCACATCTTGCTTCGATAAAATCGAGAATCCCATTCTTGCATTTCTTCGATGGATTTAGAACATCTCACGAAATTCAAAAAGTAGAATATTTCGAAAATTCAGATTTAGAGTCTTTACTTGATAAAGATGCAGTACAAAGATTCAGAGATAATGCTCTTAATCCAGAGCATCCTGTAACAAGAGGGACAGCTCAGAATCCTGATATTTATTTCCAAGCTCGAGAAGCTGCAAATAAATTCTACGATCCTATTCCGGATATGGTAGAAGATTATATGCAAAAAATCACAAAACTCACAGGTAGAGAATATCACCCATTTACTTATTATGGAGCAGAAGATGCTGAAAATATAATAGTTGCAATGGGGTCGGTAACAACTACAATAAAAGAAGTAATTGACCACAAATTAGCCAATGGCGAAAAAGTTGGTTTAATTTCTGTTCATTTATACCGTCCATTTTCTGAGAAATATTTCATAAAAGCATTACCTAAATCGGTAAAAAGAATTTCGGTATTAGACAGAACAAAAGAACCGGGAGCAAACGGAGAACCATTATACCTTGATATTAGAGATTTGTTCTATGGCAAAGAAAATGCACCTATTATTGTTGGTGGAAGATATGGTTTAAGTTCGAAAGATACTACTCCTTCTCAAATAATCTCGGTTTATAATAATTTAGCTCTAAACGAACCTAAAAATCGTTTTACTTTAGGTATTAACGATGATGTGAAATTCACTTCATTACCATTATTACCTGAAATAAGCGTAGTACCAAAAGGTACTTTTGAAGGTAAATTTTATGGACTTGGTTCTGACGGAACTGTTGGTGCTAATAAAAATTCTATTAAGATTATTGGAGGCTCAACCGACAAATATGCTCAAGCATATTTTGCCTACGACTCAAAAAAATCGGGAGGTATTACTGTATCTCACCTACGTTTTGGCGACAGGCCTATCGGCTCATCATACTTAGTTGGAACACCAGACTTTGTTGCCTGCCATGTTCCTGCATATATATATAAATACGATATGCTAAAAGGCATTAAGCCAAATGGAACATTCTTGCTTAACAGTATTTGGAGTCCTGAGGAAACGATTAAACGTTTACCTAACAAAATGAAAAAACAATTAGCAGATAATAATATTAAGATGTATATTATTAATGCTACAAAAATTGCAAGTGAAATTGGCTTAGGCTCAAGAACTAATACAATAATGCAATCGGCTTTCTTTAAAATTGCAGAAATTATTCCTTACGAAAATGCTATTAAAGAAATGAAAACAGCAATTGTTAAATCTTTTGGTAAAAAAGGTGAAGACATTGTTAATATGAATTATTCTGCTGTTGAAAGAGGTGGAGAAATTGAAGAAATTAGCATTTCAGATAAGTGGAAAAATCTTGATACAACAGAAATATATTCAGAAGATTCAAATTTGCCTGATTTCATCAAAAATGTTGTAAATCCTATAAATGCTCAAAAAGGTGATGATTTACCTGTTAGTGCATTTAATGGAATTGAAGATGGAACTTTCCCTGCAGGAACAACTGCATTCGAAAAACGAGGTGTAGCAGTAGATGTACCTGAATGGATAGCCGATAATTGTATTCAATGTAACCAATGTGCTTATGTTTGTCCTCATGCAGCAATTCGTCCTTTCTTATTAACCGATTCGGAAAAAGTAAATGCTCCGGAAGGAACAACAACAATACAAGGTAAGGGTGCAATTAAGGATTATAATTTCAGAATACAAATTAGCACATTAGACTGTACAGGTTGTAACAACTGTGTTGATGTATGTCCATCGAAAGAAAAATCGCTTGTAATGAAGCCATTAGGAACACAAACAGCGGAAATTGAAAGATGGAATTACATGCACGAGAAAGTAGGATATAAAGATACTGTAGTCCCAAAAGAAAAATCGGTAAAAAACAGTCAATTTGCTCAACCACTATTTGAATTCTCGGGAGCATGTGCCGGTTGTGGAGAAACACCATATATAAAAACTATTACACAACTATTCGGAGACAGAATGATGATTGCTAATGCAACAGGATGTTCTTCTATTTATGGAGCCTCTGCCCCATCGACACCATATTGTAAAAATAGTGAAGGTAAAGGTCCGGCATGGGCAAATTCATTATTCGAAGATAATGCCGAATATGGCTATGGAATGTTTGTTGGTATTGAAAAACTACGTAACAGAATTGTTGAAAAAATGCAAGATGCCATAAAAGACAATATCTCATCTGAAACAAAAGCTGCTTATACAGAATGGATTGAAAATATGGGAGATGCAGAAAAATCGAAAGAAACATCTGCAAAGGTTATTGAAGTTTGTAAAAAAGATAATAAACAACATTCTAAAGATATATTACAATTACAACAATATTTGATTAAAAAATCGATGTGGATTTTCGGTGGCGATGGATGGGCTTATGATATTGGATATGGAGGACTTGATCATGTATTAGGTTCAGGAGATGATGTTAATGTTCTAGTTCTTGATACTGAAATATATTCAAACACCGGCGGACAAGCTTCGAAATCGACTCCGGTTGGTGCTGTTGCAAAATTTGCAGCTTCAGGTATGAAAATTCGTAAGAAAGACCTTGGAATGATGGCAATATCTTATGGTCATGTTTATGTTGCACAAGTTGCAATGGGTGCAAGCCAAGCACAATTCTTTAAAATAGTTAAAGAAGCTGAAGCACATCCGGGACCATCATTAATAATTGCCTATGCTCCATGTATTAGTCATGGAATAAAAGGAGGTATGACAAAAACTCAAGGCGAAGAAAAACGCGCTGTAGAAGTTGGATACTGGCATAACTACCATTATAATCCTTTACTTGAAGCAGAAGGAAAAAATCCATTTATTTTAGATTCGAAAGAACCTGATTGGAGCGGTTTCCAAAGTTTCTTGAAAAACGAAGTTAGATATTCTTCGCTTGAGAAATCGTTCCCTGAAGAAGCCGAGAAATTATTTCCACAAGCTGAAGAAGAAGCAAAATGGAGATATAATAATTATAAACGTCAAGCGTCTATAGATTACTCTCAAGAATAAAGTATTATCCTAATTTATTAAGAGGCTAATCGTTTATGATTAGCCTCTTTTTTTGTAAAAAATATTCTAAACCTAGAGTTTTAATCAAAATATCTTTAATAAAATTTTTGCTTTCTCTAAATATCACTATTTTTAAAGAAATCATTATTTTTTATGACTAAAAACAGCATCTTATATTTTCTCTTATTTACGATATTTTTACTTTCTCGTAATATTTCAAATTGTCAAAATTCATCGTTTAAGCATTATAATGTAAACGACGGCCTACCATCTTCTGAAACATATCATGTTTACCAAGATTCGAAAGGATACATTTGGATTGCAACAGACTTGGGAATTAGTAGATTTGATGGTTATAATTTCGAAAATTTCGATATTGAAGATGGTTTAACTGACAATACAGTATTTGAAATATTTGAAGATTCGAAAGGTCGTATATGGTTTATTCCTTTCTCGTGTAAATTATGTTATTTTAAAAACGATTCAATATACCAATACAAGTATAATTCTGTAATAACAAATAATTTTAAAACAGGTATTCTTGCAAAAAAACGCTCTTTCTATGTCGATAAGAAAGATAATATTTTTTTATCGATTAATAGAAGAGGGTTATTACGAATAGATTCAAAAGGGAATTTACAAGTTCTTGGCAGAAAAAATCATTATCAATTTGACAAATATGATAATAAAATACTAGCTTCAAATATTGGAACTCCTTTTTATTCAAAAATACTTTTAAATATTGATAGTCCCGGCGTAATTGAAACAAACGACCAAATGGTCAATTGTAAAATATTTGCTGAATTAATAGATTCTGAAAAAATAATACTAAACACTAAAAATAAAATATTAAAAATAACTAACAACCAAATTCAAAAGGAAGAAATCATTAATGAATCGATAATTTGGCTCAGCAAAGACAATGTTAATAATATTTGGATAGGGACTAGAGATGGGGCTTATAAATTTGATTCTAACTTAGATAAAAAAAATCTATATTTAAAAGATAAGGCTATTACATCGGTACTTCAAGACAATGAAGGAAGCTATTGGTTTTCTACATTAGAAGATGGAATATATTATATGCCATCTGATAAAATTCTTGTTCTTAACAAAGAAAATGGTTTAATTGATAACAAAATTTTAAAACTAGAAAAGGGAAAAAATAGCGAGATTTGGCTAGGTTATTCTACTCCATATATTAGTAATATTAAAGGTAATAATATTACTAATTATAAAGTTTCTGAACTAAAAAAAAGTAATATTACATCATTCTTATACGATAATAAAAATGATAAATTATGGTTCTCGACAGATGAGAGTTTATTTTCGTTAAAAAATAACAAGAAAGAAATCTATTACGATAAAACATCAAAAACAAAATATATCTATCCGAATGATATAGCAAAAATTAATAATGTATTTTGGATAGCAACATCAAAAGGAATACTAAAATTTATAAATAACGCTTTAGTATATAACTCATCAATCAATTCTGAATTTGCCTATCGCACACATAGCTTATTTATTGATAAAGATAGTTCTTTATTAATAGGAGGTTTAAATGGCTTGTGGAAATATGATAATAAGAAATTTATTAATCTTGGTATAAAAAATCCTATTTTATCTACTAGAATTACTAAAATAAAAAGAATAAATAGCAATACAATTGGTTTAGGAACAAAAGGTGCCGGATTATTTTTATATACGAAAGATACAATAATACCAATAACCAGAAATAACGGATTATTATCTAACTCAATAAATTCGATTTTTGTAGAAGATAGTACAATATGGCTAGCAACTAGTAACGGATTAAGTAAAATACAATATACTAATTATAACAACTATAAAATACAGAATTTTTCTGATTACAATGGTTTCTCTGCAAAAGAAGTTAATGATGTATGTGTTGTTAATAATACAGTTTATGCAGCAAGCAATAATGGTCTTATTTATTTCGATAAAACTCGAATAACTCAGAATAATTACCCGCCTCCAATAATTATTAAAAATATTAAAATCCTAAACAAAGCAAAAAAAATACAACCTACATACAAACTATCTTATAAAGAGAATTATATTAATATAGACTACATTGGACTATCGTATAGAAAAGTCGGAAATTTACAATACAAATACCGAATGATTGGTATTGACACAAACTGGATTTATACTACAAAAACAACAGTACAATATACCACTCTACCACATGGGCACTACACTTTTGAAGTAAGTGCAATGAACGAAGATAATATTTGGAGTACAGAACCTGCAAGAATTAATTTTAATATTTCGCCACCAGTATATAAAAGATGGTGGTTTATTATACTAACTATTATTATAGTAACCGGAATATTATATTTAATTTATTACAATCGTATTACTGAGATAAAAAATAAAAATAAATTAAAAAACAATATTAACGAATACAAACAACAGATATTACGTCAACAGATGAACCCTCACTTTATATTTAATACTCTTAATTCTATTCAATATTTTCTGCTCGAAAAAGATACAGACTCTTCGCTTGATTATTTATCGAAATTTGCCAAACTAATGAGGCTCATATTAGAAAACACTCAACATACAGTAATTGCTATTGATGATGAAATAAATGCACTAGAATTATATTTAGAACTAGAATCGTTAAGGTTTGAAGATAATTTTTCGTTTAATATAAATATTGATAACAGGATTAATACTTTAGATTGGAAGATGCCTGCCTTACTATTACAACCCTACGTTGAAAACTCTATAAAACACGGATTTACGAAGATTCTTGACAATAAAAAAGGATTAATTTCTATTGACATGACATTAGTTAACAATCATATTCTATGCTCTGTTGAAGATAATGGTATTGGAAGAAAAAAAGCAAATATTATAAATTTAGAAAAATCTAATACTCACAAATCTTTAGGTTCGAAAATTACTGCCGACAGAGTTTATTTATTAAATTCTTTATATGGAGAAAATATAAATGTAAAATATATTGATAAAAAAGATGATAATAATCAAGCTCAAGGAACTAGAGTAGAGATTATTATTCCGGTTATTATATAACCTAGTTAAAAAAAGGCTAATCATTAATGATTAGCCTTTTTTTGTAGAGAAAACTAATATGCAAGTTATTAACAATTCCTTATTAATATTTATTATTCTAAAAAAGATTACTACTTTTAAATAAATATTTTATTACATGCAAAAAAATTGTTTATTATTTATTTTAATTATTACATTCTTATTATTTCTTAGCCGTGTTTCCAATTGTCAGGAAACAATTTTTAAACATTACGGAATAAAAGAAGGTCTACCGTCTTCTAATACATATCACGTATTTCAAGATTCAAAAGGATATATATGGATTGCTACTAAAAAAGGTGTTAGCAAATTTAGTGGCTACGAATTTAAAAATTTTGATAGTCAAGATGGTTTAGCAGATAATACTATTTTTGAAATATATGAAGATAATAAAGAACGAATTTGGTTTATTCCTATTTCGTGCCAATTAAGTTACTATAAAAACGACTCAATATACAAATATAAATATAACAATGTAATAAAAGATATTGGTAAAAACATTCTACCTGTAAAACGCTCGTTTTATGTTGACAGTATTGATAATGTTTACTTTTCGATTAAAAACAGAGGTCTATTTAAAATAGATGAAAATGGAAATATTATCAATTTAACAAAACAATTTTATCAATTTGATAAAATTAATAATAAAATACTATGCTCGCATAAAGGGAATTTTAAAAGTAACAAATTATTTATTAACTCAAATAATTCGTACACAATAAATCAAAACGATAATCTACAAGGAGATGGAACTTTTGGTGAAATTATAAATAAGAATACATTAATAATTAATACTAAAAATAAAATATATAAGATATCTAAAAACAAAATACAAAAAGAAAAAAAACTAAGTAAACAAATAATATGGCTAAATAAAGATAATTGCAATAATATATGGGTAGGAACCATTGATGGCGTATATAAATTTGACAAGGATTTAAATTACGAAAACTCATATTTAGAAGGGCAATACGTATCGTCTGTTCAAAAAGATAAAGAAGGCAGTTATTGGTTTTCTACATTATTGCATGGAATATATTATATGCCTTCGGATAAAATTCAAATCTTAAATAAAAAACACGGATTAATAGAAAATAAAATCAATTATATTAAGAAAGGTAAAAACGATGAAATTTGGTTAACTTATTCTAATTCATACATTAGTAATATAAAAAATAAAAAGATTAAACATTATAAAATTCCTGATGATAAAAAAATAAGTATTACTTCTATTTTATACGAAAAAAGTACAGACAAACTATTATACTCCACAAATAAAAAATTGATGTGGTTAAAAAATAATAAACTAAATACTTATTCTTTACATAATATAATTAATCAAGATATTTATCCAAAAGATATAGCAAAAACTAAAGATGCAATTTGGGTTGCTACATCATCCGGATTACTCAAGATAAAAGATAATAAAATAATATACAATTCAAAGAAAGAATCTGAACTTAGCAATAGAACACAAACATTATTTTTAGACAAAGATGAATCTTTATTAATAGGAGGATTAAATAATTTATGGCAATATAAAAACAATAAACTAATAAATTTAAGCACTAACAATCCGGACCTAAATACTAGAATTACGGCCATAAAAAGAGTTAATAAAACAACTATTGCTTTAGGAACAAAAGGTGACGGTTTATTACTATATAAAAAAGATACTATTATAAGAATAAGTAAAAAAGATAGATTATTATCGAATTTTATTAATGCAATATACGTAGACGACAGCACAATTTGGGTAGCCACTAATTATGGTTTAAGCAAAATACAATATACTAATTATAACAACTATAAAATACAGAATTTTTCTGATTACAATGGTTTCTCTGCAAAAGAAGTTAATGATGTATGTGTTGTTAATAATACAGTTTATGCAGCAAGCAATAATGGTCTTATTTATTTCGATAAAACTCGAATAACTCAGAATAATTACCCGCCTCCAATAATTATTAAAAATATTAAAATCCTAAACAAAGCAAAAAAAATACAACCTACATACAAACTATCTTATAAAGAGAATTATATTAATATAGACTACATTGGACTATCGTATAGAAAAG
The DNA here is from genome assembly GCA_964504155.1 of uncultured Bacteroidales bacterium. Taxonomy (GTDB): domain Bacteria; phylum Bacteroidota; class Bacteroidia; order Bacteroidales; family UBA12077; genus CAZDCZ01. The sequence goes on from CAZDCZ010000011.1 coordinate 27,444, forward strand.
TCGGAAATTTACAATACAAATACCGAATGATTGGTATTGACACAAACTGGATTTATACTACAAAAACAACAGTACAATATACCACTCTACCACATGGGCACTACACTTTTGAAGTAAGTGCAATGAACGAAGATAATATTTGGAGTACAGAACCTGCAAGAATTAATTTTAATATTTCGCCACCAGTATATAAAAGATGGTGGTTTATTATACTAACTATTATTATAGTAACCGGAATATTATATTTAATTTATTACAATCGTATTACTGAGATAAAAAATAAAAATAAATTAAAAAACAATATTAACGAATACAAACAACAGATATTACGTCAACAGATGAACCCTCACTTTATATTTAATACTCTTAATTCTATTCAATATTTTCTGCTCGAAAAAGATACAGACTCTTCGCTTGATTATTTATCGAAATTTGCCAAACTAATGAGGCTCATATTAGAAAACACTCAACATACAGTAATTGCTATTGATGATGAAATAAATGCACTAGAATTATATTTAGAACTAGAATCGTTAAGGTTTGAAGATAATTTTTCGTTTAATATAAATATTGATAACAGGATTAATACTTTAGATTGGAAGATGCCTGCCTTACTATTACAACCCTACGTTGAAAACTCTATAAAACACGGATTTACGAAGATTCTTGACAATAAAAAAGGATTAATTTCTATTGACATGACATTAGTTAACAATCATATTCTATGCTCTGTTGAAGATAATGGTATTGGAAGAAAAAAAGCAAATATTATAAATTTAGAAAAATCTAATACTCACAAATCTTTAGGTTCGAAAATTACTGCCGACAGAGTTTATTTATTAAATTCTTTATATGGAGAAAATATAAATGTAAAATATATTGATAAAAAAGATGATAATAATCAAGCTCAAGGAACTAGAGTAGAGATTATTATTCCGGTTATTATATAATAACCTGAGTTAATAAAAGGCTGAAAAAATCAGCCTTTTAAATTTTATTAATTTATTTAATTTTAACAATTACATCTCCTTTTGAGACTCTGTCGCCATGATTAAAGAATATTTCTTCAACTTCTCCATCGCATTTTGCAATTATTTCGTCGTAAGTATAATTATTCTCTATATAACAAATTCTTTGTCCTTTTTTTATTTTATTTCCTTCTTCAATTTGTTTCTCTTCGATAAAATAATTTAAGTTATAGAATATTCTACCCATATATGGTGAAACAATATCTTTACTTCCAGGCTCAGGTTTACTTTCGGTACTAGGTTTCTTGCTTTTTAATTTTTTCAATTCGTCATCGAAGCGTTTTTTAGCTATACCCGATTTATAATCGCGATATTGTCTGTCGTGCATTGCAAATTCGAATAATTCTTCATCATCTTCACCCAGTTCCCATGAATTTTCTTTCATTTCTTTTCTATACTTATCTAACTCATCGGGATAAGCATCTTGTGGAACACCTTTATAAAATTCTTTTCCTAATTTCTCAGCAATTTCAATAATCTGAGGATCTAATGTTCCGGGCAGCTTACCAGATTTTCCCAGTATCATATCCCAAGCATTATTATCGATAATTGTAAACTTATCTTTCCCATTTATTTCTTGCATAACATTTAGTAATGCGATATTCTTAACATATTGACTAAAAGGAGTAACTAAAGGAGGATTACCTAATTTGGGCCAAATATCAATTACTTCGTCGAAGAGTTTTATTAATAAATCGTCTTCGGTAAGTTCTTTTTTATTTTGTGCCTTAAGTGTCTGGTTTAATCCTTGATGAATACCCTGCAAATCGGCCATCATACTCCCCATCATTCCTCCGGGCAATCCGGAATGCACAAGTAAAGAAGACATATATCGGTTTTTGGGGTTTATAAAATAGCCTAAGAAATCGTCGATAAACTCTTGAGTAAGAGCTCGAGCTTTCATATATGCTTTCATATTTATCTCCGGCACAATAAATCCTGCATCTTTAAGCATTGCTTGAACAGTAATAACATCGGGATGTACCATTCCCCACGACAATGGTTCCATCGCCACATCGATATAATCGGCACCTGCTTTTGCAACTTCCAGAGTTGACGCAACAGAAAAACCCGGTCCTGAATGTCCATGATATTGTATTATAATATGAGGATATTTAGCTTTTATTTTACTTACAAGTTTTCCGAGAGTTACAGGGCGACCGATACCTGCCATATCTTTTAAACAAATTTCATCGGTGCCATACTCAACAGCTTTATCTACAACTCCCATATAATAATCAATAGTATGAATATCGGAGTGAGTAATACTTAAAGTTGCTTGAGAAATCATTCCCGCTTCTTTTGCATATTTTATCGAAAGTTCTAGATTACGATAATCATTCAAGCCACAAAAAGAACGAACAATATCAACCCCTTGTGCTTTTTTTACTTTGTACATTAATTTACGCACATCGGCAGGTACAGGATACATTCTAATACCATTTAAAGCCCTTTCTAACATATGTGTCTGAATACCAGCTTCATTAAATGGCTTTGTCCATTCACGTACTGCTTTATTTGGATTCTCTCCGTATAATAAATTAACCTGCTCAAAAGCTCCTCCATTTGTCTCGATACGAGAAAAACAACCCATTTCTACAATTACCGGAGCTATTTTTTTTAATTGATCAACTCTAGGAACATATTTTCCGGATGATTGCCACATATCGCGATATACCAAACTAAATTTTATTTCTTTTGCCATACTTCTATATTTTTTTGCACTAATAAAATCTTATTAATAGTCTAATGTTATTTTTTTCAAAGTTATGATAAAAATATTTGTTTATTCAACACTTTATTTGTGTTTAAAAATACATTTCATAAATACATTTATATAGTAGTAGTATTCTAGAACATTCTAACAAAAAAATATTTTATATTATTTAAAAAATAGCTTTAGGTAATTAAAAGTATAAGAATTTCGAAACAAAGAATTTCGTTCTAGAATAAACTAAACTTAGAATATTGTTTTATATCCGAAATATATTTTTGCAGATTTTATTTGAATTGGATTGTCGAATTGCTTTCCCAAAGCATAACCTATGGAAAATATTCCTGCACGCATTTCAATATCTGCACCCAAACCAAAGCCATAAGGATAATCAGAAATATTATTATCGACAGTATGTTTTTTGTAGTATGCTCCATTACAAAATATATAAAAGGAAGAATTCTTTTCGAAGTTATATCTAAGCTCCAAATTATTTAACACATAAAAAGATGCACGAATAACGTCTTCATCGAAACCACGTAAAGATTTTGCTCCTCCGAAACGGAATAATTCATTCTCAAATATCAAATTACTCCCCGAATTACGATCTAAGGATGACATATATCGTAAATCGGCACTTATTCGGAAAACAATATTTCTATAAACAGGAATATAACAGCTTGAATTTAAGCCTGTTTCTATCTGAATTGTATTTTTATTAAATAAACTATCGAGACCTGAAAAATTACTAATTTTCTTTTTCCCAAATGCTCCATACATTTCTAAAGTAATTCCCGAGCTCGGATTTAAAGTATAATCTAAATTAGAATATTTGTATTCTAAACCATATAAAACTGATGATATATCGGCATTACTATTAGTCTGGTTACTAATAACCCCAATATTGTTTATTGTATTTGATGACTTATACTCGAGAAAGATTTTTAAATATTGATTTTGAGAAAAATCAAATCGAACACCAATATCAGATTTTATATTTAAAAAACTTGTATCTTGTTTATATAAAGAGAAGTTTGTTTCGACACCAATTTTTGTGTAAAACAAATATGGATACGAAAAATTCAAATTCAATTTCTGCGTTAATTCGCTTGGTCTTTTCCAATTAAAAATAAGATGCTCACCTCTTCCCCTCATATTCCATATCGAAAAATCTATATCTCCCGAGATACTTAATTTTTTACTTTTATCCGATTCCGGCATAAACCCAATAATGCCATTAAAACTATTTGCTTTTTTATTTTTTAAATATAAAAACAAATCAATAGTACTATCGGAATACTCAATCTCTGAATGTTTAATCTCTTCTAAAAATGGGGAATCGCTAATTTTCTTAGATATTAAATCACTCTTTTTGCAGTTATAAACAGATTCGGGATAGATATCTAAAAAATTATATAAATAAGGTAATTTTATTTTAGCATTACCTTTAAGTAAAATATTTTTCACAAAATATTTTTGATTTTTTTCGACAAACAAATCTGCTTCAATTATTGAATCGTTAAAACTAACATTTTTAAATCCTGCCGATATAAAAGGGTAACCAATAGCTTCGTAGTAATTAATTATATTTTCAAGTTGGTAAGCATATTCATTTAAATTAACTATTTTATTTCTCAATTTTTTTATTGTGGTATTTACCGTGTTAAATTCGCTAATATTAGAGTAATTGTAATTAAAGCTTCCCCATTTATATTGCTTCCCAATATTAATGTTTACACAAATTGTGTCCTTAATCGTAGAAATTGTATCGATGCTTGATGCAAGAAAACCTGATAGAAACAAATTATTTCGAAAATCTGATATTGCTGAAATTACAGCAAGGCTGTCTGAATATTTTTTTTCATATTTTTTAAACTCAAAATTTTCGATATTCTCATTTTCGTTCACGCTGATTTTCAGATATTTTTGAGAAAAAACATTATTCACAAAAAAAAATACAAAAATTAATATGTATATTACTAATCTCAAATTTCTACTTTTTATCTTTTTTAAATATAACATTTAATTGCAAATAATATTGCAAGCAATTTAATATACGAAACAATATATTATTATATATACCATTTTATATGCACTAAAAAAGCCATATCTCTAATTTATTAAGATATGGCTTAAAATATATTTTATTTTTCTTTTAATCGTTATTCATAAAACCTTGCTTGCTTAATACATTTAAAAATGCTTTAGAGAAATGTAAATTATCGGCTTTTTTATATCTATTATCGGTAAATACTTGGGCTAATGTTTCTTTTTCGTTTTCAATAAGTAATTGTTTTGTTTCTTCCAAAGTTTCCTTTTCTGCCCATATTTTATTTATATCATCATTCGAATAATCACTATACTTTTCGTAATGAACAACTCCTTCGAGCGGCAATCTATCGGTTAATTCGGGTATTTCTTTTGGATAACCTACAACAAATGTTGTAATAGGAACAACTCCTTTAGGTAATTCCAGTATATCAATAATTTTATCGGCGTTATATGTTGTTGTTCCAAGATAACATATTCCCATTCCTTTATCTTCTGCAGCTAAAGCTACGTTTTGTGCAACAAGCAAAGTGTCGATAGCCGCATTCATAAACCACAAGAAATTATCGTATCCGGGTTTTGCATTTCTATTTTCACAATATTTATTAAATCTATTCACATCGGCACAAAATGTTAACAATACAGGAGCTTCAGTTACCATAGGCTGATTAAAATGAGAAGGGGCTAACTTATTTTTCATTTCATCGTCTTTAGTAACAATAATTGAATATACCTGCATGTTTCCTGTAGTAGAAGCTCTTATCCCTGCATTTAAAATCTCGTTTAAATCTTTATCGGAAATTTTATCGTTAGTATAATTTCTTATCGATCGGTGTTTTAACATTGTATCTATCATAATAATAAATTTTTAAATTTATGGCAATAATACAAAAAATAATATACAAGATATATGCAGAAAGTCATAATTTAGTTAATGTAACAAACAATTTTTAATTATGTAAAATCTGTTTTAAAATTTTTATCTATTTCTAAGCAATCTTTTAAAAAATAAAGAATTACGTTCAATTTTTACATTCTGTCGTATATTTTTTTTGATAAAAATAGAAAATATCAATATTTTCTAAAGCAAGCAAGTTTCGATGAGAACTTCATCGTTCAGCAGAAGCATTCGTACTTATTTTTTCAAAGTAATTAGCGCACGTTTGTAACATTACAGAAGAATCTGTCATCAAAGTCTCTGTCATTTCGACTTTATGGAGAAATCTGTTAATAAATACTTATTGCTTATAGATTTGCATTTTGTAATTCTATATACAGATACCTCGACTCCGCTCGGTGTAACAGCCAAGTTTTGATTAATATTAGTTTAAGTAAACATAAATTTTCGAATTAAAAACATAGAAATTTTATTTTATTATAATAACATAAGATTTTTATTAAATTTGCAAAATAATTTAGAATCATTATATTTTGGGAAGAATTTTATCGATAGATTACGGAAGAAAAAGAGTTGGAATTGCTGTTACCGATCCGTTAAAAATAATAGCTAATGGGTTAACAACTGTTCCTACTCATACAATTTGGGATTTTCTTAAAAATTATTTCGAAAAAGAAAATGTTGAACGAGTAATAATTGGTTATCCACTACAAATGAATAATCAACCATCGCAATCTATTATATATATTAATCCGTTTATTAAGAAATTTATAAAAACATATCCAGATATGCCAATAGAACAGGTTGATGAGAGATTTTCATCGAAAATGGCACATCAAGCAATGATTGATGGAGGGCTTAAAAAGAAATCGAGACAAAATAAAGCATTAGTAGATGAGATTAGTGCAACAATAATTTTACAATCGTATTTAGAAAAACCAAAATTTTAAATAATAACAAAATGATATATCCAATAGAAATTTATGGTTCGCCGGTATTACGCAGAAAAGCTAAGAATATCGAGAAAGACTATGATAATTTAAATGTATTTATTGAAAACATGTGGGCAACTATGTACTCATCGGATGGTGTTGGTTTAGCTGCTCCACAAATAGGTAAATCTATTCGCTTATTTGTAATAGATGGCTCTCCAATGGAAGATGATGATGAAAATGTAAAAGATTTAAAAAAAGTTTTTATTAATGCAATAATTACAGAACGCACCGGCGAAGAAAAGGCATTTACTGAGGGATGTTTAAGTATCCCCGGAATTAGAGAAGACGTAATACGCCCTTCTAAAATACGAATAGAATATTACGATAAAGATTTTAATTTTCATGATGAATGGTTCGATGGCATTGCTGCCAGAATAATACAACATGAATACGACCATACTGAAGGCATTCTCTTTACCGACAAGATTGCACCTATAAAAAAACGACTTCTTAAAAGAAAACTTAATTCAATAGAAAAAGGAAAGTTTAAAGTTAATTACAGATTTAAACGATATTAAGATGTTTCGAAATTAATACTGAATTAAAAAACCTGCCGATATTTCGTGCAGGTTTTTGTATTATTTTTTCCAAAATACAGGTGTTAATAATACCAAAACAGTAAATAACTCTAATCTGCCAACAAGCATTAAAAATGACAAATACCATTTGCCAAAATCCGGTAAAGAAGAATAATTTTCTACAGGACCAAAATCTCCAATTCCGGGACCAATATTACCCAAAGTAGAAGCTACAGCACCCATTGAACTATCGAGATCGTAACCTAAGGCAGAAATAACTATTGTACTAATTCCAACTAAGAAAATATAAATAACTAAAAATGCCAATACATTAGTTACAATCTGAGAGGGAACACTTTTATTATTAACACGAACAGGAATAATAGCATTTGGATGTATTATTCGTTTTAATTCTTGATAAGAATTTTTTAATAATATTGTTATTCTAATAATCTTTATCCCACCTCCGGTAGAGCCTCCTGAACCACCAAAAAACATTAAGAAAAATATAATTACTGTTAAATATGATGGCCATAATATATAATTGCTTGTTACAAATCCTGTAGTAGTCATTATTGATACTACTTGAAAAATGGATTCTCGAAAGGCTTTTTCGAAATTTATGTTATAATAATGCCATAATCCAACAGAAATAATAAGAGAAAAGAACAAAATAAAACCAACATAAAATCGAAACTCTTCATTCTTAAAAATTTTTCCGAATTTAAGGTGTAAAGCAAAATACGATAAGGTAAAATTTGTTCCGGCAAGAAACATAAAGATTGTTATAATATAATGAATATATGGCGATTGGTAAAACGCAATACTATCTTGTTTTGTAGAATAACCTCCTGTAGCCATTGTTGTAAAAGAATGACAAATAGCATCGAAAAATTCCATTCCTCCATACCAAAGCAATAAAGTTTCGGCAAGAGTATATAATATATAAATATACCATAAACGTTGAGCTGTTTGCTTTATACGTGGATGTAATTTATCAGGAGTAGGTCCGGGAACCTCAGCAACAAATAATTGCATTCCTCCGATTCCGAAAATTGGCAATATTGCTAACGAAAGAACAATAATACCCATACCTCCAAGCCATTGAGTCAGGCTTCTCCAAAACAATATACCATGAGGCAAGGCTTCAATATCTTTCAATATTGATGCTCCGGTAGTAGTAAACCCCGACATTGTTTCGAAAAAAGCATCAGTAAATGATGGTATTGCTCCACTTAAAATAAATGGCAGGGAACCAAATAATGAGAATATTACCCACACCAAACTTACAATAATATAGCCATCTCGTTTACCAATAGTTTTATCGGCGTTTCTCGTCAAAAACCATAATAATCCACCAACAATAAAACAAATAGCTGATGAAACTTTAAATGCCCAAATATCATTTTCTCCATAATATAATGCAACACCAAGAGAAATTAGTAAAAACATCCCTTCGATAAGAATAAGAGATGCCATTATATGAACAATAATTTTCTTATTTAACATATTAGTTAATTAAATAATTTCTCAATCTTTTTCATAGCCGATTGTAAAGCAAAAACAACAACATGATCGTTTGCCAAAATTTTTGTATTACCATCGGCAATAAAACTATCACCATCTCTTATAACGCCACCAACAATAGCATCTTTTGGAAAAGATATATCGCGTAATGCTTTCTTGGTAATTTTCGAATCAGGTTTAGCAATTAATTCTAATAATTCGGCATCGGAGCCGGTAAGACATTTCACAAACGATACCTCAGCGCCCATAGTGTATTTAAATATACGACTTGCAGTAAGCAACTTTTTATTTATAATAGTATCTACACCCATATTTTCTGCAAGATTAATATAATCGATATTTTCAATTTCGCCAATAGTCTTTTTAACACCCATTTTCTTTGCCATTATACACGACAAAGTATTAACTTCTGAATTACCTGTAACTGCAATAAAAATATCCATTTTAGACAAACCCTCTTCCATTAACAGATCTATATTTCTTCCATCGCCATTAATAACTAAGGCATTACTTAATTCGTTGGCTAGCTTAATGCTTTTTTCTTTGTCTATTTCAATAAGTTTAATATTAAATCTATGCTCAAGAGATAGAGCAATTCTTCTTCCAATACGACTTCCTCCAAGTATCATTACATTTTTAATATCCAGTTTCTTTTTTCCTGCATATTTCATAACATCACTAATCCCCGACTTATTTGTTATTACATAAATAAGATCGTTTATTTTAAAGCTATCATAACCACGTGGAATTATTGTTTGTTCGTTACGAGTTATTGCAACAGCTCGATATTTGAACTCTTTATTCTCTTGAGTTATTTTATTAAGCTGCCTATCAATTATTGGCGCTTCTTTTCCTAATTTCATAACAAAAAGAGACAATTTCCCTCCCGAAAAATTAAAAACTTCGGAAATTTCACCCTTATCTAATAAAGAAACGATCTCTCGTGCGGCACTTCGTTCGGGATAAATAAGATTATCGATTCCTAAATTAGTAAAATGAGATCTATTTAAGGGCAAAGTATATTCGTAATTATCGACTCGGGCAATAGTTTTTTTAGCACCAAGTTTTTTCGCTATAATAGATGCTGTAATATTTGTTTCTTCAGAATGTGTTACTGCAATAAACAAATCGGCCTTTTTAACTTTCGCTCTTTGTAATACTTCAAAAGAACTTGCAGACCCAACAATGGTCATAAGATCGAGATTTGCATTAATTCCTTGAAGATTTTCTTCATCAGGATCAATAATTACAATATCGTGAAATTCGTTTGATAGCATTTTAGCTAAATGTGTTCCAACTTCTCCGGCACCCGCAACTATTATTTTCATCTGCATTAAATTTTTAAATAACTAATAATATTTGGCAAAATTATATTTGGCAAAATAAATTAATAATTACTTTATTATACCAATATAGAAACATTTTTTTTAATTTATATTATAAATAAACGCCCCTCGTGTTTTTACATCATAAAACAGAAGTTCATTTTCTTTACAATACTTTTTCCAATAATCTAATTTCCAGTAACTAATAGACGAATCGAATACCAAATTATCAAAATTAAACATTGAGACTAATTCTTCAGGTTTTATTTTAGCTTCATTGCTAATTATTAAAATATCGACATCAATTTTATTTCCCGATTTTCTATTAAAATATTTATTATTGTTTAAAAGCAAAACCTTTTTCCCTCGGAAATAAATAAAATTATTGTAAATATTTATTTCATTATCGATATCAGAATTGCTATTTTTTAAATAGTTATCGTGTAAACTAATATTAGGATTATCGATTTTACAATTTCCCCAATAATTAGAGATATTATATTTAATACTCTTTTGAAATTTCTCGGCATCATCGCACGAAGTAATTAATTTATTCGATTTTCCATAAATAAAATCAATCGCTGTGGTTTTATTTATATTATAGACTACTATCTTACTTTGTTTTATGCATATACTATTATTATATATCTTAAAACATAAAAGTATAATAATTATACATAATGTAAATTTCAGATACCTAACTCGCTTTAAAACAATGTAAAAAGAGAAAGTTATTATTAAAATATAATAAATAATATTCTCTTGTAAAGAAATAAAAATGTTATCGCTTACCGAATATGGCAATTTTTCGATAGTTGTAATTATCAGATTTAATAAAAAAATAATTGTAGAAATTACTTTAGCAATAATTATTGATAAACTATTTATCCACGATACAGATAGTAAGATAACGCTTAAACTAATTATTATAGTAGCTGCCGGAATAATAAATATATTTGTTAACCAGAAATAATTTGGAAACTGATGAAAATAATAAATAGCAATTGGAAAAGTTCCTATTTGTGCTGCAATAGAAACCGACAACAATTCCCATATTTTATTTCCAAAAAAATTATCTACATTAATTAAACTATAGATTCTCGACTGAAAAAACACTATACTTAATACGGCAGTATATGACAATTGAAATCCAACATCCATAATAGCATATGGATTAAAAGTTAATATCAAAAAAGCAGAAACAGCTAATGTATTATAAATATTATTCTGTCGATTTAATAACTTTCCTACACTCAAACATGTAAACATAATAAAAGCTCGCAATACCGAAGACGACATTCCGGTAAGTAAAGTATAAAAAGCTAAACAGCATATTATTATTATTACTTTAATAATCCTACCTGACATATTTCTTTCGAGAAAAAACAGTAGATAATTTAAAATAATATATATTATTCCTACATGTAACCCCGAAACAGCAAGAATATGCATTGCACCCGAATTCGAATAACTTTGCTTAATTCCATCCGACAAATCTCCTTTATAACCCAATGTTAAAGCAGAAAGCACCGCTAACTCGTCGTTACCAATTCCATATTTTTTATATATTGATAGTAAATTCCTTCTAATTTTATTTGCACCTAATAGAATAGGATTCCCAATATTTGTATTTATTACTCTCCATTTTTCTGATTTAATAAACGACTGATATTTAATTCCTTTATACGAAAGATATTTTTTGTAGTTAAACGCATTCGGATTTCCACTAAAAGAAATTTCGTTTATATATGAATTCACAATTAATTGATCGCCAATTTTTATTTTTTTCGAATTACTGTCTTTTTTAAAATACAGTAAAGTTTTAATATTTACTAAACGATAATCAACAGAGTCTTTTATACATATAATCTTTCCAAAAGCTTTAATAGAATTTTCTGTTTCGTCGGGCTCTGAAATCAAATTTATAATACTGGTATATGATTTTGTTTCTATGTTAACAATTCTCGACTTTATTATATTGATGCTTGATATTCCGGAAATAACAAAGAATATAGTTAGTAATAATCCAAACAAATAATTAATTCTATAACTAGCAAATACCCGAAAGCTATAACATACAATTATAATAATAACTATTACACTTAATATTAATATATAAGGAACAGATATATTATAATTAATTCCAACTATAATACCAATAATAAATGGCACCACAAATCGATAAAATGGTGCCTGATGCAGACTTTTAGCAAATCCCATAACACATTCATAATTAGGCCATATTAAAGTTATGAATTTTCTTTATACCAAGCAATTATTAATCGATTAATGTTTGAAATTTGATATAAAAATATTGTTAAACTAGACCTGACTTTGAAAACCGGCTAGGTCTGGAGTATCTTACAAACTTTTGTCATTTCGACCTTATGGAGAAATCTATTAATAAGTACCTTTGTCATTTCGACTTTATGGAGAAATCTGTCATAAAAGTCCCTGCCATTTCGACCTTGTGGAGAAATCTGCTAATAAGTGCTTATGCTTATAAATTTGTGCTTTATTATTCTACTTTACAGATGTCTCGACTATCGCTCGACATGACAAAAAAAAAGAGCGGGAAACCCGCTCTTTTCATTTTAAAGTATTGTGTTTAAATTATTGAAGTAATATTTTTTTAGTATTTACATTACTACCATCATTAATTCTTAAGTAATAAATTCCTTTAGATAAATTGCTAATATTTATCTCTCCTTTATATTCGTTATTGTAAATTGATGTACTATAAACAACTTGACCCTGAACATTGAATATTTCAATATTCATTTCGTTAGCTTTCTCGTTATTTATTTCGACATTAAATTTACCATTACTAGGATTAGGATAAACTGCTACTTTAATAATAGAATTAAAGTCGTTAATAGCAGTTGCAATAGAATAATTACCGCTTACAGTAACTGTAGAATCGCCATCGCTAGCTTCTATCTTATAGTAAACAGTTGTTCCGGCAGCATTACCGGGTATTGTTCCTTCGTAAGTTGAACCAAAGCCTGTATTTTCGAAAGTAAGACTTGTTGTAACATTGTCTTCGCTTGTACCCCAATAAAGAGCAACTTCGGTAACAGCTACATCGTCGGTAATACTAGCACTAACAGTAACAGCTCCATCAGCAACAGGTACTTCAGGATTTAATGTAACATTAGCAATTACAGGAGGATCGGTAACTACATCTTGTAATAAAACTACATCGTTGGTACCTCTAGGTAATAATACAAAAGCATCATAAGAATACTTAACAACACCTGTAACAGCATAAACAGCTCCTGCAACAGGAGTTTCATAGCTAAACATGTCATCATCAACCGACATAGTATCTACACCATCGGTAACTGTCCAAATGCCATGCTCGGCAGTAGGATTAACACAAGTAACAGAATCGGTAACTACAAGAACACCTTCGTAAGGCTCGCTCATAATCTCGCCAAGACTTATTTTTAATGCAGCAGGTAGTTCAACACCAGTTGCTAAAGCAGTATATGCGTTAACGTAACCTAATTCGGTTAAATTATAGTACTCTTGAACAGTAGCTACAAAAGTAACAGAATCGCCAATTACAGCATTATTTCCTGGAGAATACGCATATACTCCATTCCATGTAGCAGAAGAATCTTGTACATAGAAACCATCATCTTCAATAGCAGTTACAACACCATAAGTTTTAATAAACTCATCTAACAATGGAGAATCTCCACTAGCATCGCTTGTATATTGAATATCGTAAATAGAAGCATCTATAGGCACTTGCTCGCTAACAACAACACTCCATTCTCGAACATTATTACCATCTTGCGAAGTAACAGTAAATTTAACAGTATTTGTGGCACTAAAGTTAACAGTATCGCCTGTTGTAATATCACAAGTTGCACCTTTAGAAAGTTCAAAGTTAGTAATTATTGAATCTAAATCGGTTCCGTAATACACAACAAAATCAACAGTAGCAGCAGCGCTATCTATAACTGCATCTCCATCCTGACTACTTGCTTCAAAAGAAACAATATTTGCATCAGTCTCAGGTGTTGCAGAAACAGTAACATTAACTGTCCATTCGCGAACAACAATACCATCTTCGGCAGTAACAGAATAAGTTACAGGAGCAGAGAAATCTTGAGCTATTCCCGACTCAGGAACTACAGTAGCGCCATCAGAAACAGTAATTGCAGGTTCTAATGAGGTAAGATCAGTATCGTAAATTACTTCGATATCGACAGTTTGATTTTCGTTATCGATTACAGCATCACCTGTTTGTAAGTCTAATACAAAAGTTTCGATATTTGCATCGGTATTAGCCGATACATCTCTGTGCTTACCAATATCGCTTACATAATCTTTTTCATATACTTCCCATTCAGAATTATCGGCATCTGTACCGGCAGAAGCATCCCAATCAACATTACCTTGAGTAACACTTAATTTTCTTAATATAGTATGATCTTTTGTAGCATCAGTTACTCCGGCAACAGCCCATCCGGAACCGGGATCTACTAAATCGTATTTTCCAATAAGGTCGATAATAGTAGTATCTGTTCCTTCTACTTTACATAAAGCACGAACATCGTCGCCACTAAAAACTGCCATATATGAGGTTCCTCCACTATAAGGATTTACAACAGCAGTATCGGTAACAGCAAGTATTTCGGCAGCAGCATCGGCATGTGCAATAACATAAACTTCCTGATTTGGAACAGTTGTACCAGCAGGGAAAGAAAATACTTCGTTCCATGCATTTCCGTTATAATTAATGCGAATAACATAATTTGCTAAATCAACGTCGGCACCTGTACCATTATATATTTCTACAGCTTTATTATCTCCTCCACCTTCGATATATTCAGAAAAAATAAGTCCGGTAGTTGTAGGAGCAACAGGTGCTTCTTTAACAGAAACATTCCATTCTTGTGTAGCTGTTCCATCTTCGGCAGTAACTGTATAAACAACAGGAGTTCCGATAACGAAATCCTGAGCAGCTCCTGAAGCAGGAACAACAGTAGCACCATACGATAATTCTATAGTAGGAACTAAACCTGTAAGTGTAGTACCATTAGCAACTTCGATAGAAACAATGCCATCTACAATTACAGCAGGACTAGTTTGTTCTGCTAACGAGAAACTAACAATTTCTGTTTCTGTATTTGGATCGGCAACAGTAACTGTTACAGTCCAGTCTTGTGTAGTTGTTCCATCTTCGGCAGTAACAGTATATGTAACAGGAACAGTAAAATCTTGCTCTACTCCCGATAAAGGAGAAACAGTAGCATCCTGCGACACTGTAATTGTTGGAGTTAATGCAGAAGCATCTGTTCCATATCCAACAGTAATAGCAACAGTATGAGCATCAGCATCTATAGTAGCGTCTTCAATCTGTTCGGCAAATACGAAACTTAAGATATCGTTTTCGTGAGATGTGATATCGTTTTCATCGCGAGGAAGGAGTTTAAAATTTCCATAAGAGAAATCAACAACACCTGTAACATCGTAATGACCATTTAATTCAGGAGTATAAGCATATCCTTTATCATCTACTCTACAAGAATCGATTCCATCACTTAATTCCCATTCGCCATATCCTAAATCAGGATTTGTACATTCGAAAGCTACAAGTTTAACAAGCATTCCTTCGTAATCTTCGCTTGCAGCCTCGGCAGCTGTAACAGATGTAGCTTCAGGAGGAGTAGGTACTGTACCATAATTTTCGAAATCTCTTACTTCGATTACAGTTTTATCATAATCTTCTTTAACAAGACCATAAATATCTAAATTCTCTTCAAGAGCAAAAGTTGAATCGCTCTCAATCCATATACCTGAGCGAACAGCAGTACCATCTTGAATAGTATAATCGCCACTAATGTTAGAAGTAATAAATCCGTTAATCTTTACAATAGTACCGGCAAGAGGAGAATCGTTTCCGCCACCTTGTACTTCGGCAATAGTACTTGAAGGTATTTCGTTAATAGTAAAATTACCCGAATTGTTAGTAACACCGGGATCGTCGAGATCGGTAATTAATAAATTATATGTTGTTAAAGTCTCAGCATCGTAAGGTATCTTAAATGTATAAGAACCATCAGTAGCAAGTTGATTTGTAAAAATAGTATCTACATACTCAGTACCAACATAAACATCCATTTTTACATTAGTTACATTTGCTGCATCCCATGTTATTGTAATTTCATCGCCGGCAGTTAAAATTTCGCCACCTGCAGGATAAGTAATATCTAAAGATTTTACAGCACTAGGTGTAACTTCTACTAAAGCAACAACAGCCTGTTGGTTAGGACTAGCTTCATCGTCTTCGGCAATAAGATACACATCGTAAAGAGTATCGGTAGTAAGTGCGCTAATTGCAGCAACATAATCGGTAGTAGCAGCAGCAACAGCAATAGAACCATTATTTACAAGAGTAACAGTACCATAATCTACTCCGGCTTTAACTTCGGCAGGAGTTGGAGCATCGGCACCATCGGGAACAGTAACATAATAAGCTGTTCCTATCTCGTCCATATTTACAGTTAAATCGAAAGCTGTTTCTGTAATATTCGCAGCCTTTGGGTAAGTTGGTGTCCATATTGGGGC
>CAZDCZ010000012.1:0-43930 GCA_964504155.1 uncultured Bacteroidales bacterium
TAACACCACTAAAAAAATTATTCAATAGCCTTGTCTAATAGTTTATTAGGTAATTCTTTTTTTGTTTTTGCTCCTAGTTTTTTTATGGTTTCTACTCTCGAAATTAAGTTACCTTTTCCGGTCGATAGTTTGTTCATTGAATTGTCGTATGCTTTTTGTGTTGCATTTAACTTATTTCCAATGTCTTCGAGGTCGGTAATAAAACCTACAAATTTATCGTATAGGTCTCCGCTTTTCTTTGCAATATCGAGTACATTCTGACTTTGATATTCCTGTAGCCACATACTTGCTATCATTTTTAATGCAGCAATAAGGTTAGTAGGGCCAATAAGTAAAATACGCTTGTCGAAAGCAAAATTCCATAATTCGGTATCGCTCTGTATGGCTGTTAAATATGCCGGTTCTATGGGCATAAAAAGCATTACAAAGTCTAATGAATTAATGTCGTAAAGATCTTGGTAGTTCTTGTTACTAAGTTCTTTAATATGATTTTTTACCGACAGTAAATGATCAGCAAGAGCTTTTTCTTGAACATCTTTTTCTGTTGCCGAAACATAGCGTTCGTATGCTGTTAGCGAAACTTTAGAGTCGACAATTACATTTCGTTTTCCGGGATATTTAATTACAACATCGGGTTGGTATCTTTTTCCCTCGTTTGACATATATGATTCCTGTACAAAATATTCTCGATTCTTGGCAAGTCCCGATTTCTCGAGAATATTTTCGAGAATTATCTCGCCCCAGTTACCTTGTGTTTTAGCTTCTCCTTTAAGTGCTTTTGTAAGATTTTTGGCGTCGTCGCTGATTTTATGATTCAAATCGGCAAGTTTTTTTACTTCTTCTTTTAACGAAAAACGTTGTTGGGCTTCTTTATCGTATGTTTCGTTTATTTTCTTTTCGAAATCTTTAATTCTTTCGTGTAGTGGGTTTAATATAGTGTCGAGATTTGTTTTGTTTTGTTGAGTGAATTTTCCGGTTTTTTCTTCGAAAATTTCGTTTGCAAGATTTTTAAATTCTAAACTGAATTTTTTATTTATATCGTCAATTTCTTTTTGGTGTTCGGTAAGTTTATCTTGTAAATTTCTATTCGAAGTATTTGTTGACGATAATTCTTTCGATAATTCAAGAATTTTATTTGTCTTCTTTTCGGTTTCATTTTTTAGCGAATCGAAATTATAGGAGACAAGTTTTAATTTCTCAGCGAGAATTAAATTTTCGTTTGAGAGATTGTTTAAATCATTTTTTAGTTTATTCGATTCTTCTTTCGATAATCCTTTAATACTTTCGAAATGAAATTTGCTTATAAACCAAGCTGCTGCGAATCCCGCAGCAGCACCAATAATAATATATATTAATTCTAACATGTGATATTTAATATTTTGAAATTAATTAGTAAAAGCTTCAAGTATAGCTTCGTATTCTTTAAGTTTAATAAGAGTGGCTTTGTTCTTTTCTGCAAGTATTGCCGATTTTATTTCGGGTAATGCAAATGTAATTTCATTGTCGGCAAGATATTTTGCAGCACGTTCTCGAACTTTTGCATTATTATCGCGTAACAAACCGGGAATCCATTTTTTCCCCGACCAAGCTCTCATTTCTTCTAATTTATTTATTGCTTCTATTTGTAGTTTGTTATCTTCATCGAAAAGTTGATAAAATAATTTGTCTATTTCTTTTTCTGTATTTGAATCATTTAAAATTTCTTTATTAAACAGGTTAGGTCGTATAATATTTCCTTCGTACGAAATAAGATCTTTGTTAGCAGCCCATCGTACCATTCTTGGCACTATCCATCGCATGCCCGGAGTAGCTTCGGGATGAGCTACCGAAACAAATACTTTTCCATTGCCCATTTTTGTGTTAATAAAAAATGGTTTCCCCGGTGTAATACCTTTTGTTGCATTGTTTTTTTGATAAATATCGCTAACAAAAGTGGCAAGTACATTGTATTTATTTTTAGCATCTTTTGCAGGAGCTAATATTGGACCTTCGTAATACTCAATAAAAACATGTTCAAGTCCTATTAATTCGGGGAATATATCTTTTCCTTGTTCTGTTAATTCAAATTCGGCAAGTCCATTACCTCTATTGTAATGTTCTCTGTCTATAACTTCTGCTCCCGATAATCCCATAGATGGATAGTTCGGGGTGTTCGATAATAAATATCCTCCTGCACATATTCCAACTATACCCATACCTTTTTTTATTACAGCTTCTTTAACAATCTCAACAGCTTGTTCTCCAAGGTTTAACATGCTTTGACTTCCGCTGCCTCCCGGGAAAAGCATAACATCAATATTTTCAAGCTTCGATCGAATAATGTCCGAGGCAGTAATTGTAACTGAAACAATACCATTGTCTATTTTTAAGGCTTCTACAGCTTCTTTTACACAGGTTGGAGAAGTCCCATTGCCTTTGAAAACACCTACAGCAATTGTTTCTTTTGTTTGGGCAAGTTTTTTTATATTTGTTTCGTTGTTAATATCATGACTTTCGTTTTTGCAACTATTTGTTAGGTTAAAACTAGTAATAAGAATTAGGGTAAGTAGAATAGAATTAATTTTTTTCATGAAGTTGGGAATTATTTAAGTAATAACATACGAATTTAGTTTAATTTTTTTTTTTATGCAAGAATGATTTTATTGAATATTTAGTTTTCTTGATTTCGATAAATTAACAACTTCTTGCATTATTTCGTTTGGAATGGTTAAACATAAATTATATTGTTTAATTTTCCATATTTTTTCTGTTTTTTCAAGAACTCCTGAACCTCTGCATATTCCCATATTGGTTTTAAGTAATTCATCGAACCATACAATATTATTAGTAATATTAGAAAAGTACCAATGTCGACTTATTGGAGTAAATGCCCATGCTGTGTCTTTCGAGAAATATGGTTCCGCCCATTCTTGTAATTCTTTGCTAGTCCATAATTCAGACGAATCTGTTCCTAGATAAATACCATTAGCATCCATCATGCCGAAGAAAATATCTTCGTTGGCTGTTGCTGCTGCATGATGCCATTTATTCATAAAAGAGTCGAGCTCAGAAATAGAAGTTTTCTTATTATTGTTGGTGCATGATGATATTGTAAACAGAAATATTGCATAAAGCAAATACTTTGATATTTGTTTTAATTTATTATTTGTAAATATCATAGTTATTTTATTTTTTGATAAGTAAATCTGTATTTTTCTGCTTTGATAAATATAATTATTTTTTTATATTTTAACTATTTATACTCATGCGATTTGTTAAATTTTAGAATTGAAAATATATTAAATCCATATATCTACAAAATAGATGTTATATAATTTGTAATGAATTTATTTCAATTCATATAATATCGAAAACAAACAATTTTTTAACTTTGTCCGATTGTCATTTTAGATGTAATTAAATTAGAAAACATAAAAATAGTGAAGCAATATAAAAATATATATTTCGATTTAGATCGTACTTTATGGGATTTTGAAAGTAACTCGAAGGATACTTTTATTGATATTTTTGATAAATATAATTTAGTTGATATTTTTGGTGATTTTGATATTTTTTTAAATACTTACAAAAAACATAATGACAGATTGTGGAAGCTTTATAGAGTAGGGCAGATTAAGAAAGCGCTGTTGCGATATAAAAGATTTTCGTTAACATTAGAAGAGTTTGGAATAAAGAATGATGATTTAGCTCAAAAAATTGCTAAAGATTATATTTCGATTAGTCCTACGAAAAAGAAATTATTTCCCGGGGCTCACGAAACATTGAGATATTTGAATACTAAATATAATCTTTATATTATAACTAATGGCTTTAACGAAGTCCAATTTATAAAGATGAAAAATTCTGATTTAGATCAATATTTCGATAAAGTTTTTACATCAGAAAATGCAGGAGCTCAAAAACCAAATAAAAAAATATTTGAATTTGCTTTAAATTCGGTAAATGCTAAAAAGAACGAGAGTATTATGATTGGTGATGATTTGGAAGGAGATATTCGAGGGGCAAGAAATTATGGATTAGATCAGGTGTTTTTTAATTCTGTTAGATACGAGCATAACGAAGATATTACCTACGAAGTAAATTCGTTAAAAGAACTGCTAAAAATTCTTTAGAAACCGATGATGCTAAAATGCATCATCAGTTGAAGGTTGCATATTGTCGAAATCTGTATTGCTATTAGTGTTATCAAGCGACGAGTTTGAATTATAATCGTCTTCATTCATCTTAGAAGAGAAAGTGGGAAATTCATCAATAGAATCATCTGGCATATCTTCAAATTTTGCTAATTTATCTCTAAATCGAAGATTAATATCGGCTAATGCTCCATTTCTGTGTTTAGCAATAATAAGCTCGGCTATTCCTTGAGTAGAATTTCCGTCGTCGTCTTCTAAAATACCATACTTCTCGGGACGATGTATAAAGAGCACCATATCGGCATCTTGTTCAATAGCACCAGATTCTCGTAAGTCTGATAGTTGTGGACGCTTCGAGCCTGAACGCAATTCAACAGAACGATTAAGTTGCGATAAAGCAATTATTGGAACATCTAATTCTTTTGATATTCCTTTTAGCGATCGAGATATTGTGCTTACTTCTTGCTCTCTATTACCTTTTGTTTCAGGAGGCCCTGTCATTAACTGAAGGTAATCAATAATTATTATATCAATATCGTATTGGCTTTTTAATCTTCGACATTTTGCACGTAATTCAAAAACAGATATTCCCGGAGTATCATCGATAAATATTGAAGCTTCAACAAGATTTTTAATTTTTGATTCTAATTGTGTCCATTCATGCTTTTCAAGATTTCCATTACGTATTTTTTCCGAAGGTAACTCTGTTTCGCTTACTATTAAACGTTTAACAATTTGCACCGATGACATTTCAAGCGAAAATATTGCAACTGACTGATTGTGTAGAACAGCCATGTTTCTAGTCATAGATAGTACAAACGCTGTTTTTCCCATCGAAGGTCGTGCTGCAATAATAACAAGGTCGGATTTTTGCCAACCCGAAGTTACTCTGTCGAGTTTTGTATATCCCGAAGGTACACCACTTAATCCATCTTCGCGTTTCGAAGCTTCTTCAATTTGGTTTAAAGCTTCTTTTATTACTGTATTAATTTTCGATGTTTCCTTTTTTATATTTCCTTCGGCAACTTTAAATAATTCCGATTCAGAAAAATCTACTAAATCATTTACATCTATAGAATCGTCAAAAGCTTTTTCTTGAATTTCTGTCGATACTCGTATTAATTCGCGTTGAATATATTTTTGGGCAATTATTCGGGCATGATATTCAATATGTGCCGATGATGCTACTTTACTTGTTAATTGTGTAATGTAGAATGGACCTCCAACTTTATCAAGCTGTTCTCTTTTGCGCAATTCCTCGGTAACTGTTAAAATATCAATTGGTTGTAGTTCTTGCGAAAGATGGATAACAGCTTTAAATATTTCTTGATGACTTTCTTTATAAAAACTATCAGCAGAAATAATATCCATTACTGCTATAATAGCGTTTTTTTCTAATAATATTGCACCTAATACTGCCTCTTCTAAATCTAAGGCTTGTGGTGGTATTTTACCATATTCGTTAGTCGAAATAGATTTCTTTGGTTTATATTGTTTGTTATTTTCTGACATATTAGTAATATTATTTTTTGAGGGACAACAAAGATAATAATTGAATTATCTTTTTTGCTAGTATTGAAAAAATCTTTTTAAACATATTATTACAATAGTTATTAACATTTGTTGAAATAGAACTATGTTTTAGATTCCTTAAGTATTTGCTGTTATCGATAAGTTTTTTGTTACGAGAAAAATTTATTGCTAATAAAATATATTTTAATTTATTTCAAATAATAACAGTCGTTTTTTGTTGTTATACAGTTATAATTTTATAATTTGGAGCTAATTTTGTAAAAAATATTAAATGCTTTTATATGATTTGTTTCCCGAATGCAAAAATTAATATTGGATTAAATATCACAGAAAAAAGAACAGATGGATTTCATAATATCGAAACAATTTTTTATCCTGTTCAATTAAATGATGTTATTGAGATTCGTAAGAGTGATAAAATGACCTATGAGAATTCCGGTTTATTAGTTGATGGAGGAAATGGGGATAAGAATATAATATTAAAAGCTTATAATTTACTTAGTTCCGATTTTGAATTGCAGCCTGTTAATGTGCATTTGCATAAGATAATACCATTTGGTGCCGGTTTAGGCGGAGGTTCTTCCGATGGAGTTTTTGCTCTTAAGTTGTTCAATAGTTTATTTAATTTATCGCTGTCGGAAGAAAAACTATACGATTATTCTAAGAAGCTTGGCAGCGATTGTTCTTTTTTTATTGCTAACAAACCTTGCTTTGCCAGTGGTAAAGGCGATAAATTAGTTTCTGTAGAAATTAATTTAAGCAATTATTATCTTGTTATTGTTCATCCGGGAATAATGGTCGAAACAGCAAAAGCGTATTCTCAAATTACTCCTTGTAAGATTACAAAATCTTTAAAGGAATTAATAAATATGCCAATTTCATTATGGAAAAATATTATTAGTAACGATTTTGAGAGTATTGTTTTTAAGAAGCATCCCGAGATAAAAAGTATTAAAGATAAATTGTATTCAGAAGGAGCATTATATGCATCTATGTCGGGAAGTGGGTCTTCGGTTTTTGGAATATTTGAGACTAATAAAAAACCCGAAATTAGCTTTCCTAAATATTTTGTATGGATTAGTAAAATGCAATAATAAAAAAAGTAAGGTCTGATAATTCAGACCTTACTTTTAAGATATTATTCTAATTCTAACATTAGAAATCTTTTTGGTATCTTCTGATTTTTTACAGCGTAAATCTTTTTTACTATTCCGTCTTTAGCGAAAATAATTTTGTTTTTCATTTTCATAGATTCCAAAGTAAACATTTGGTCACCTGCTGAAACTTTATCACCTTCTTTAACGCATATTTTTAGAATAGTTCCTGGAATAGCAGAGTAATATTTTCTATCGTCTGCTTGTTCCCATTTTACTCTATTTTTAAATTTTTCTGTAAAAAAAGTCTTGTATTTAGTTCCTTCAATTAATAAAGAATTGAAACGAGACTTTTTTATATCTTTCTGATCTTTTATCATAATAAATAATTTTAAAATGGAGGAATTCCATGTTTCTTTTTAGGTCTAGGATCTACTTTGTTTCTAGAAACTTCAATAGCATGAACTAAAAGTTTACGTGTTTCTTCAGGTTCAATTACTGAATCGACATAGCCTTTAGCGGCAGCAACATATGGATTGGCAAATTTTTCTTTGTATTCTTTAACTTTTTGTTTGCGCATTTTTTCAGAATCTTCAGCTTCTGCAATTTCTTTTCTGAAAATAATATTTGCTGCTCCTTCAGGTCCCATAACTGCAATTTCTGCTCCCGGCCATGCAAATACGAAATCGGCATTTAAGTGTCGTGAGTTCATTGCTATATAACCTCCACCATAAGCTTTACGAAGAATAACTGTAATTTTTGGAATACTTGCTTCGCTATATGCATAAAGTATTTTAGCACCATGTCGAATAACTCCTGCATGTTCTTGGTCAACTCCAGGTAAATAACCTGGTAAATCAACTAATGTTACAATAGGAATATTAAAAGCATCACAGTATCTAATAAATCTTGCTGCTTTGTCTGATGAATCTACATCGAGAACTCCGGCAAGATATAGAGGTTGATTACCAACGAATCCGATAGTTTCTCCGTTTATACGACCAAAGCCAATAACAATATTTTTAGCCCATTCTGATTGAATTTCTAAGAATTCAGACGAGTCTGCAATTCCTTTTATTACATCTCTAATATCGTATGGTTCTTTTGGATTTCCGGGAACAATGTCAGCAATATTGAATTCCGACAATGGTTCTTTAGGCTCCATTGGACGAGCTTTCTGTCCGTTATTCCAAGGAATATACTTCACAAGCTCTTTTATTTGAGCAAAACATTCAACTTCGCTTTTGGCAAAGAAGTGAGCATTTCCTGTTATTTCACTATGTACTCTTGCTCCACCAAGCTCTTCCATAGAGATCTCTTCTCCAAGAACTGTTTTGATAACTTCAGGACCAGTGATAAACATTTTAGAAATCTTATCAACAACAAAAACATAATCGGTAAGAGCCGGAGAATATACTGCTCCACCGGCACACGGACCAAGTATTACAGATATTTGAGGAATTACCCCCGATGCTAAGGTGTTTCTATAGAATATTTCACCATATCCGGCTAATGAATTTACTCCTTCTTGGATACGTGCTCCACCTGAGTCGTTTACTCCGATTATTGGAACTCTCATTTTCATTGCATGATCCATGATTTTTGTAATCTTTCGGGCGTGCATTAAACCTAGAGAACCACCGGCAACGGTGAAATCTTGAGCATAAATACATATTGGAGCACCAAATATGGTACCTGTACCAATTATTACACCATCACCATGAAGAGTTTTTTTATCCATGTTAAAATCACGTGCTTCGTGCTCGACAAATAAATCATATTCGTGAAATGAATCTTCATCTAATAATGTGATAATTCTTTCCCGAGCAGTCATTTTACCCATGGCTGTTTGTTTCTCTATGGCTTTGTCGCCTCCACCTTTGAGAACTTTTTCTCGCTTCTTTTGTAATTCAAGAATCTTTCGTTTTAAGGACATATCATGTACTTTTAGTTAATATTATACTTATGAAATTGCATAAGTATTCTGCATAATATTATATGCAACATTACGAAATCATATTTATTTAAAAAAGAAAAGAAATGAATTTTATTTACTCTCTAAATGTAATTTATTGATAAATAGTATTGTAGTGAATTTATTTTGAATAATATTATTTGAAAAGAAGATAATATTGTATGCAATTTTGTAATCATCTCTTATATAGTTAATTAACGTGGAGCGAGTCTGAAAATGAACAATGCAATTATTGAATATATAATATTTGGAAGCCAAACAGCAAATAAAGGATTTAGAGCTCCACTAACAGCAAATATTGTTGAGAATCGCATAAATAGTATATACGAGAAACTAAGTGCTAAACCTAAACCAATATGCATACCCATTCCGCCTCGTACTTTTCTTGACGATAATGATACTCCTATTAATGTGAGAATAAATGTTGAAAAAGGATACGCTATGCGGCCATACTTCTCATTTAATAAAGAGTTAATATTTGATGCTCCTTGCATTTTTTGATCTTTAATAAAATTGTTTAGTTCCGGTGTATTCATAGTTTCTACAAAATGTTCGTTACGACTAAAGTCTTTTGGCAACATATTTAATAGAGTATCTATGCTATTACCTTTTAATATTTCTTCTGAGCCATCAGAATGATAGTTTCTAATATAATAGTTCTTTATTGTCCATTTAGTTTTGGTTGAATCCCAAATAATATAACTTGATGTTAATTTTGATTTCAATTCTTGATTGTCGAATTTTTCGATTGAAAATTTATATCCGGTATTTCTTGATGTATTGTAGTTTTTCATATAAACGAAAGTGCCGGATTCAATTTGTCTGTGAATATTTTTATCTTTGTTTCTATATGGCTTTTTAATATATGTATATGTAAATTCTATTCTTTTTTTGTTTGCCGGAGGTACAACAAACGACATTAAAAAATATGAAAATAGGGCAATAACAGTTGCTGATATGAAATATGGACGAAGTATTCTGTTAAGGCTGACACCATTGCTTAATATGGCAATAATCTCGGTGTTATATGCCATTTTCGAAGTAAAAAATATTACAGCTATAAAAGTAAATAGTGAGCTAAATAGATTTGCAAAATATGGAATAAAATTAAGATAATAATCAAAAACTATAGCTCTTAAAGGTGCATCTTTTTCGATAAAATCTTCAATTTTTTCAGACAAATCAAATATAACAGCAATACTAATAATTATTGCAATAGCATAAAAATATGTTCCAAGGAATTTTTTTATTATATATAGATCAATCTTTTTTAGACCGAATTTGCTCATAATCGTTGTGATAATTTATTAATCATTTCGTTTTTCCATGCAGAGAATGTGCCATTATTAATTTTATCTCTTGCTTCGTTTACAAGCCATAGATAAAAACTCAAATTGTGTAAGCTGGCAATTTGTCCGCTAAGATATTCTTTTGCTTTAAATAAATGTCGTAAATAAGCTTTCGAAAATTTTTGATCGACAAATGAAACTCCATCTTTTTCAATTGGAGAGAAGTCGTGTTCCCATTTTTTATTTTTAATATTTATTATCCCATTTTTTGTAAATAACATTCCGTTTCGCCCATTTCTTGTTGGCATTACACAATCGAACATATCTACACCTCTAGCTATTCCTTCGAGAATATTTACAGGAGTTCCTACACCCATTAAATATCGTGGTTTTTTGTGTGGAAGTATTTCGTTAACAATTTCTATCATCTCATACATTTGTTCTGCCGGTTCGCCAACCGATAGTCCTCCAATTGCATATCCATCTCTTTCGAATGATGATATAGTTTTTGCCGATTCAATTCTTAAATCTTTAAATACACTGCCTTGTACTATCGGGAAAAATGTTTGTTTATAATCGTATCTTGGAATTGTATTATCGAATTGTTTTATTCCTCTGGCAAGCCATTGGTGAGTCAGATTCATCGATTCTTTAGCATATTGATATGTGCATGGAAATGGAGTACACTCGTCTAAGGCCATTATAATATCGGCACCAATAATTCGTTGAGTGTCAACAATATTTTCGGGAGTAAAAAAATGTTTTGACCCATCGATATGAGATCTGAAGTGTGCTCCTTCAGGGGTAAGTTTTCTATTTGCAGACAAAGAGAAAACTTGATATCCTCCACTATCTGTTAATATAGGGCGCTCCCAACTAATAAATTTATGTAGACCTCCTGCTTTAGCTAAAGTTTCTATTCCGGGTCGCAAATATAAATGGTAAGTATTACCAAGAATTATTTCTGCTTTAACATCGTTAATTAAATCGCGCTGATTAACCGCCTTAACACTGCCAACAGTTCCAACAGGCATAAATATAGGAGTTTGTATTATTCCATGGTCTGTATGGAGTTCTCCTGTTCGAGCTTTGGTTTTAATATCTTTATTTTGTATTTTGAATTGCATATTTTGTATTTTTCGCACCAAAGATAATATATTTGTAAACAAATATTTTATTACTTAAAAATTCATTCTTTGTTTTTTGATAAAAAGATGTAATAAAATTAATTATTAAAATTTATAAAAAATAGACCTTATTGTGGAATACCTAAAAATATTTATCGAAAACCCATTGTTGTTTATTGCTTTAATCTTTATATTAGCATTAATGGTTCAGCTATTTTATTATTTTTATTATTTTTTTAGAATAGTATTTTATAAAGAAAGAAACATTAATGAAGAAAATAATAATGTGTCAGTTATTATTTGTGCACGAAATGAAGAAGAAAATTTAAAATTAAATTTACCTTCAATATTAGAGCAGGATTATTCAAATTACGAAGTAATTGTTGTAAACGATTGCTCTAACGATGGAACCGAAGATGTATTAATGCAGTTTGAAAAAAAATATGAAAACCTAAGAACAACAACAATAAAAGAAGATAAAAAGTTTTTTCATTCAAAGAAATTAGCTCTTACTATTGGTATTAAAGCGGCTTCGTATGATTGGTTATTACTTACCGATGCCGATTGTAAAGCTGCTAGTAAGAGATGGATATCGGAAATGCAAAAATATTTTAGCAATAATAATAGTATAGTTTTAGGATATGGAGGTTACGAAAAAAAGAAAGGGATATTAAATAATTTAATAAGATACGATACTCTGTTTATTGCTATACAATATTTTGCTTTTGCCTTAGCTTCTCGGCCATATATGGGGGTAGGCAGAAATTTAGCATATAGAAAATCCTTGTTTTTTAAAAATAAAGGATTTGCCAGTCATTATAATATTGATTCCGGAGATGATGATTTATTTGTAAATGAAGTGGCAAATAAAAAAAATACAAGAGTGTCGATATCTGTTGATGCTAGTACTGTATCTGTACCAAAAGAAAAAATTTCTGAATGGTTTAGACAGAAAAAGAGACATATGAGAGCCGGAATAAGATATAATAGAAAAACTAAACGAAGATTATTTTTTGAAGTATTTAGTAGAGTAATATTTTATGTCACGTTTGTTCTTTTATTGGTGTTTTTTAAAGAATATATTTATTATATATTGGGCTTGTTTATGTTAAGGCTTGTAGTTCAGTTGATTGTTGTAAAAAGTGCAATTATTCGATTGAATGAAAAAAATTTATTATTATCTTCGCTATTATATGATATTTTTTTACCATTTTTGAATTTTAGTTTTTTTGTGGCAAATATTTTTAGAAGTAATAAATGGAAGTAAACTCAAACCTTTCCGATAAAGCAAAATTAGATATTAAGCTTGTAAATCAAGCTATAGAAGGTAATGAAAAATCGTATGCTGAACTCATGGGACGCTATAAAGATGCCATTTATTATATGCTGTTAAAAATGGTTAATAATAAAAACGATGCCGACGACCTTACTATTGAAGCATTTGGGAAAGCTTTTAAAAATTTGAATCAATATACCCCGAATTATGCTTTTAGTACTTGGTTGTTTAAGATAGCTACAAATAATTGTATAGATTTTATTCGAAAGAAAAAAGCAAATATTGTTTCATTAGATCAAACAAATGATGACCAAGATAGTGCAGTATCTTCATTTATTAAGTCCGACACTCTCGATCCAGAAGAAGATATGATTAAAACTCAACGTGTTGCTCAAATGCGTGATGTGGTTGGTAAATTAAAGCCTAGATATAAAATATTAGTAGAGTTAAGATATTTTAAAGAATACTCGTACCTAGAAATTGCAGATGAGCTTGATCTTCCTATAGGTACAGTAAAAGCACAACTTTTTAGAGCTAGAGAATTACTGTTAAATATAATAAATAGTTCTAAATCAAATATTAAATAAAGTGTTTATAGATTTCCTTATTTTGTAAAATATTTCAATAAATATTAATGTCTATTAATCTTTTGCATAATTGTAAAAGATATTTTGAAAATAATTTTTTAAAGTAAAATAAAAAATAATGGAAACTATAAAGAAATATTTTAGCAACTTATCGGAAAAACAAATTCTACAACTATCTCAATTAAAAGAGTTATACGAATATTGGAATATGCGAATTAATGTAATATCTCGAAAAGATATTGAAAATTTGTATTTACATCACGTATTACATTCATTGTCTATTGCTAAGGTTGTAAAATTTTCTGATAATTCGTCAATATTAGATGTTGGTACCGGAGGCGGCTTTCCGGGAATTCCATTAGCAATTATTTTTCCCGAAGTAAAATTTTATTTAGCCGATTCAATAGCAAAAAAAATTAAAGTCGTAAATGCAGTTAGTAACGAGTTAAATTTGAATAATGTTTATGCCGAGCAGATAAGGGCAGAGAAAATAGATGAAAAATTCGATTTTGTTGTAAGTAGAGCAGTAACAGAATTCCCAAAATTTGTTAATTGGGTAAAAAAAAGTATTAGTAAAGAAAATATTAATGATATTCATAATGGAATTATTTATCTTAAAGGAGGAGAGATAGATGAGGAAATAAAAAAGTTTAAAACAAATGTGTCTGTATATAATATTAGTGATTTTATTAATGAACCGTTTTTTGAAACTAAAAAAATTATTTATTTGTCAATTTAGAATAATATAATTGTGTTTTTTTTTGCAAATAGGAAAAAAACATTACTTTTGCAGTTCAAAATAAAAATAGTTAACAAATAAAATATTTTCCGATGAAAAGAACATTTCAACCATCAGTTAGAAAGAAAAAAAATAAACACGGATTTAGAGAAAGAATGTCAAGTGTTAGTGGAAAGAATATTATTTCTGCCAGAAGAGCTAAAGGAAGAAAAGTATTATCAGTGTCTGAAAAAATTGTTCATCAAAAATAATATTTAAAAAAGTATTTTAGAGAAAGTAAAAGATAAGTTTATTTATTTTTTACTTTTTTTTATTGTTTAATTTATGGGTTAGTGAATAATTACACCCGTAAGACTTTTGTAATTAAATAACTATGTAAATTTGTTGTTTTTGCCAAAAGTCTTACGGGTGTTTTGTTTTTAGACACTTTATTCTTATAATAATAAGTTCTGATTTGTTATAAATAAGTTTAAATAAGTTTTATTAATTCTTGTGCAAATACAATATCATTAAATTTTTATATTTGTAAAATAGCAATACGAAAATATTAAAAGAATATATGGATATTATAATTTCAGAATTTAAAGCAAAAGTTTTTAATATCGACGAATTAGAAGAAAAGTTAATAAAACTAAATCCGCGTTTTGTCGGAGAAGACAAACAAATAGATACATATTTTAATGTTAATAAAGGACGATTAAAGCTAAGAGAAGGTAATATAGAAAATTCATTGATTCATTACGAAAGAGAAAATATTGCTAGTACTAAACAGTCGAAAGTTATCCTGTATAAACATTCTCCCGATAAGGCTTTAAAGCAAATATTATTAAAAACTCTTGGCGAAAAAGTTGTTGTCGAGAAAAAACGAAAAATATATTATATCGATAATATTAAGTTCCATTTCGATAAAGTTGATAAAATAGGAACTTTTATAGAAGTTGAAGCAATTGATAAAATAGGAGATATTGGTATTGAAAAACTTAATGAAAGTTGCCGGTATTATGTAAAATATTTTGGAATAAAAGATGACGATTTTATTGCTAATTCATATAGCGATTTAATTTTAGAGACAATAAATAAATAGTAAGTGAAAATTATAGCGAAATCGATATTACGATTTTATAGAACTAAAAAAATAATAAAACAATGAATTTTAGTAAACAGTTTTCTCCTGAAATAATTAATATAGCAAATAAAATAATTAATAAACAGCGAATAACACCCGATGAGGGACTAGAATTATATAATGCCGAATTAGGAGAGTTGGGCATTTTAGCTGATGTTGTTCGTAAACAAAAAAATGCTGATAATGTATATTACAATAAAAATATACATTTAGAACCTACAAATGTTTGTATATACGATTGTAAATTTTGCTCGTATCATCGCAAGAAGAATGAAGAAGGAAGTTGGGAGAATAGTATTGATGAGTTGTTAGAGAAAGTTAGATCTATAAAAAATGCAGATATTACAGAAGTTCATATAGTAGGAGGTGTACATCCCGATAGAGATTTGAATTATTATGCTATGTTGATTAGCGAGATAAAAAAGATTGTTCCTAATATTCATATTAAGGCATTTACCGCTGTTGAATTAGATTTTATGATACGAAAAGCTAAAATGTCGTTAAGTGAAGGACTTTCTAAACTTAAAGATAGTGGACTCGATTCTATTCCGGGAGGAGGAGCTGAGATTTTTAATTCTGAAATAAGACGAGAAATTTGCCACGAAAAATCATCATCGAATATGTGGTTAACAATCCATGAAAATGCACATAATTTACAAATTCCCTCAAATGCAACAATGTTATACGGACATATCGAGACTTACAAACATAGAATAGAGCATATGTCTATTTTACGAGATTTGCAAGATAAAACATCCGGGTTTAATGCCTTTATCCCATTGAAATATAGAAAAACAAATAATCGATTATCGTACCTTGGAGAAGTAAATACTTTAGAAGATTTGAAAAATTTTGCAGTATCAAGGATATTTCTCGATAATTTCGATCATATAAAAGCTTATTGGCCAATGATTGGGAAAGATGTGGCGCAATTAGCATTGTCGTTTGGAGTAGATGATATTGATGGAACTATTAACGACACAACAAAAATATATTCAATGGCAGGAGGAAATAAAAAGCCAAATATGTCGGAAGACGATATTATTAAATTAATATCGCAAGTTGGCAGAAAAGCTGTTGAGAGAGATTCTTGTTATAATATTATTAATGAACATTAATTTTTATTATTGTTTTATCTTTACATAATTTATTACACTATATAGCGTTATTATTGATGATTTAATTAACTGTTTATGAATATCTTTAAATTTGTTTTTAGTAAAATATTTTTGCGACAATTGATGTATGCTGCAATCGTTGGGTTTGTATTAATTATTTTAATATTTTTCTCTTTAAAAATTTATACCGATCATGGAAAAAGTATTGTTGTTCCCGATTTTAGAGGATTAACAGAGAAAAATATGTATAATGTGGCAAAAGAAAATAATTTGCGTATTGAAGTTGCAGATTCTATATTTATTAAAGAAATGCCACGAGGTGTTGTAGTTGGACAAAATCCAAAATCGGGGTTTAATGTAAAGAAGAATAGAAGAATATTTATTATATTAAATTCTATTATCCCAGAGAAAGTTAGAATGCCTGATGCTGTTGGTGTCTCTCTCCGCCAGGCAAAAGAAAAACTTGCTAACCTTGATATAGAAATAGGGAAATTAATTTATGTTCCGGATATAGCAACAAATAGTGTACTTAAACAACAAATTTATGGTGTTGAAATTCCAGCAGGAACATTAATCCCGAAAGGAACAGAAGTTGACCTTGTATTAGGTAAAGGATTAAGTAATGAACGTACTCAAATGCCCGATTTGTTTGCATGTACTTTTATTCAAGCAAAAGATAAAATAATACAATCGGCTTTGAATAATGGTGCTATTATTTTCGACGAGACAGTTACCAATGCCGAAGATACAGTTAAAGCTAAAGTCTGGAGACAATATCCTGCATATGTTGAAGGTAAAAAAGTTAGACTTGGAATGAGTGTAGATATTTGGTTAACAGCTGATTCGACACAGTTTATGCCCGATACCCTGAAAACAATTATTGACGAAAACATAAATCTAGAATCTGATTAAATGAATAGTTTAAAGCTTATTATTACTTTTTCAATAATTTATCTTATACAGATATCTTTTTTGTCGGCTCAAGAAAGTCTTGTTGGTGTAGAGAATAATGTTGTAATAAATAATACTATAAGAATTTCTAAAAAACAAAAAGCATCAAATGTCGATACTATTATCTTGCCATTTATCGACGACTTTAGTAGAAATATTGGATATCCCAATCCAGCTTTATGGGAAGATAAATACGCCTTTGTTAACCAATCGTATTCTGTAAATCCTATAACAATAGGAACAGCGAGCCTCGATGCAATCGATAATGCCGGTAATCTATATAACGATAACGATGATGATGTATTTCTAGCCGATATTTTAACATCAAAACCTATTGACTTAAATTATACAGGAAATAATACAATTTTCTTAAGTTTTTATTACCAACCCGGAGGACTGGGCGATACTCCGGAAATAAAAGATAGTTTACTATTAGATTTTTATTCGCCAATTACCGAAAAATGGAACACTGTATGGTTTAGTAATTATAACAAAATCGATTCGACTCTTACCGAAGAATATGCTTATAATAACGATACATTAATTAGAAAAGCAGATACAATAAATAATTTGTACGAGAAATTTTCTAATGTTATTTTGCCAGTCGATAACGAAAATTATTTAAAGAAAGGGTTTAAGTTTCGTTTTCGAAATTATGTAAGTCTTTCAAATAATAGCGAAATACAAAGTGTTATAGGGAATGCCGATAATTGGAATTTAGATTTTATTATTCTCGATAAAAACAGAGACATTAACGATACAACTATTAACGATATTGCATTTATAAAACCCTTGTCGTCGTTGCTAATAAATTATGAGTCGATTCCATGGTCTCATTTTCCTAGAGCTAATGCTTACGAAATGAACGATAGTATTGTTATTGAATACAAGAATATTGGTGATGAATTGTGGAACGTACTTAGAGAATTCGAAATAGAAGACTTAACAGGCGACGAAGGAACTTATAGTTTTACAGGAGGTGTAGGTAACGATATTCCTGCATTTACATCGGAAGTATATTATAGAAATATGAATTATATTTTTCCATATAATCCTAATCTCGATTCGGCTGTTTTCGAAGTAAGAAGTTATATGGTAACCGATACCTTTGCTGCTCGTGCACCTTATCGGTGGAACGATACAATAAGATATTTGCAAAAGTTTTATAATTATTATGCTTACGACGACGGAACTGCCGAAAATGGTTATGGATTATTAGGCGATGGTACAAAATATGCTCAAGTAGCACAGCAATTCGAAATATATAAAGAAGATACTTTACAAGCAATTCAGTTTTATTTTAATAAAACAAAAAATAATGCAAATCAGCAATATTTTAAATTAATGATTTGGAATGAAAATAATGGGAAACCGGGAAATATAGTATATTCACAAAGCGGAGCAAAACCGGTATATGAAGATAGCTTAAATAAATTTACAATATTTAATCTTGATACTGCATTAATTCTTGATGGGAAATTTTTTATTGGATGGCAGAAAACAACTACCGATATGTTAAATGTTGGCTTTGATGTAAATAGGATAAGTACCGATAAATTATTCTATAATATCAACGGAAGTTGGGAAAACTCAGAATTCAAAGGAGCACTGATGATACGTCCTATATTTGGAAAACCTATAAGTGTTCAAACAGCTATCAATAGAAATATAAACAATTCTTTTACTGAGGATATTAATTTAAAAATTTATCCAAATCCTACAAATAGTATTCTTAATATTCGTATTGATGATACTTGCTTAGACGATTATTCTTGTATGATTATTGATTCGTATGGCAGAACAGTATTTTCGGATACCCGGTGTAAACAAAGAGTTAATGTGTCGGAATTTGCTTCAGGGGTTTATTTTTTTCGTTTAGCAAATAAAAATGGAGCTTGCATAAGTAAGAAATTTATTATTATTCATTAAAATAAAATTAAGTAGATGAGTGAAGAAGAAAAATATGAAAATGATGATGATAATGAATTATTCGAACACTTTCGTTATGTTGTTGATAATGGACAAAGTCCTTTGCGTATCGATAAGTATTTAGTAAGTAAGATGGAAAATTCGTCTCGAAATAAAATACAAAGTGCTGCCGATGCAGAAAGTATTCTTGTTAATAATATTTCGGTTAAATCAAATTATAAAGTTCGTCCGGGAGATATTATTTCTATTGTATTGTCGTATCCTCCGCGCGAAATAGAATTAATTCCGGAGGATATTCCTTTAGAAATTCCTTACGAAGACGATGATCTACTTATAGTTAATAAAAAACCCGGAATGGTTGTTCATCCTTCGTATGGACATTATTCCGGAACACTTATTAATGCATTAATGTATCATTTAAAAGATTTGCCTCTGTTTAGTTCCGGAGAGCAGCGTCCCGGATTAGTTCATAGAATAGATAAAAATACTTCGGGCTTGTTGGTTATTGCTAAAACCGGTAAAGCAATGACTCATTTAGCAAAGCAATTTTTCGATAAAACATCATCGCGAAGATATATTGCTCTGGCTTGGGGTGGATTTAAAGAAAAAGAAGGAACAATAACCGGACATATAGGTAGAAATCCTAAAAATAGAAAAGTTATGCATGTATTTCCTGATGGTTCGCAAGGGAAACATGCTGTTACGCATTATAAAGTGATAGAAGATTTTGGGTATTTGTCTATGGTAGAATGTAGACTCGAAACAGGTCGAACACACCAAATACGTGCTCATTTTAAACATATTGGACATCCATTATTCAACGACTGGGAGTATGGAGGAGATAAAATTTTAAAAGGTACAACCTTTACAAAATATAAGCAGTTTGTTAATAATTGTTTCGAAATATTGCCACGTCAGGCATTACATGCGAAGAGTTTAGGTTTTGTTCATCCTGCAACAGGAGAATATATGAATTTCGACTCTGAAATTCCTGATGATATGATGCAAGTAATTGAAAAATGGAGACGATATATTATAGGAAGAGATAGTGTGGATTAAGAGATTGAAGAATTTTTATTTGGACTGATAATTGGTAGTATAAAATAGTCCTAAAAAATAATCGATTAATGAGAAAAACATTATTAGTTCTATTATTATATATTCTTGTTTATAGCAGTTTTGCTCAGAAATATACAATTAATGGTTTTATATCAGATGCAGAAACCGGAGAACAATTAATTGGAGCAAGTATTTACAAT
Source organism: uncultured Bacteroidales bacterium (assembly GCA_964504155.1). GTDB lineage: Bacteria > Bacteroidota > Bacteroidia > Bacteroidales > UBA12077 > CAZDCZ01. Next base: position 20,137 of record CAZDCZ010000012.1, read on the forward strand.
TCGAAAAATTTAACTAGCGGAACAATAACAAACGCATATGGCTTTTATAGTCTTACACTAAAGAATTCTAATGTCGATATTGTAATTTCGTATGTCGGTTATAAACCGCAGGCATATAAATTGAGCTTGTCGGGAGATTCTACTATAAATTTTTATCTTAGTCCTAATATTGAGCTCGAAGAGGTTGTAATTACCGGTAAACGTGATAATGTAGAAACAACACAAATGAGTGTTATTGATGTTCCTATAAAAACAATCAAATCTATGCCTGTGTTATTAGGCGAGGTTGATGTTTTAAAAACTATTCAGTTGCTTCCCGGTGTTCAATCGGGTACAGAGGGGACAAGTGGTATTTATGTTCGAGGTGGAGGCCCCGACCAAAATCTTATTTTACTCGATGGTGTTCCTGTATATAATGTAAATCATTTGTTTGGCTTCTTCTCAGTTTTTAATGCCGATGCTATTAACGATGTTACCTTAATTAAGGGTGGATTCCCTGCTCGATATGGAGGACGACTTTCATCGGTATTAGATATTAGAATGAAAGAAGGAAATATGAAAGAGTTTAAGGGAGAAGCTTCTATCGGGTTGATATCATCAAAATTTACTATCGAAGGCCCAATAAAAAAAGATACTACTGCTTTTATATTTTCGCTTCGAAGAACTTACCTCGATATTTTAGCAGCTCCTGCGATGGCTATTTTCTCATCATCCGATAACGGATACGATAAATTTAATGTTGGATATTTCTTTCATGATATTAATGCAAAAATAAATCATAAATTTTCAAATAAAGATCGTATATATTTTAGTGTTTATGGAGGAAAAGATAAAGCTTATTCAAGAATCGAAGAAGAAGGGGAAGATTATAGCGATAAATTGGACTTTGACCTTCACTGGGGTAATATAACAACAGCTTTACGATGGAATCACATTTTTTCACCACAGCTATTCGGAAATTCTACCGTAACCTATAGTAGATATCATTTTGTTACCGAAATAGATGAAGAATATCATTATACTTATGATGGAAAAACCGAAAACGATAAATACAAAATAAGTTATTTGTCGGGGATATACGATATTGCCGGGAAGATAGATTTCGATTATCTGCCATCTCCAAATCATAAAATTAAGTTCGGAGTAAATGCTATTTACCATACTTTCGAGCCAGGGGTTACTGCTATGCATATATCCGACGAATATCTCGAAGAGAATATTGATACAACTTTTGGGAGTAAGAATTTGTACTCGCAAGAATATGTTGCATATGTTGAAGACGAAATAAAAATTGGCAGTAAATTTAAGATTAATCTGGGTGGACATTTTTCGGGATACAACGTGAGAGATACATTTTTTTACTCGTTTCAACCAAGAATATCTGCACGATATTTAATATCACCAAATTGGTCGGTTAAAGCTGCTTATTCTAAAATGCAGCAAAATCTTCACTTCTTAGCTAATAATACTATTGGTTTGCCAACCGATTTGTGGTTACCTGCAACAGATAAAATTACTCCGCAATTATCTACACAATATGCCGTAGGTACTAATATTTCTATAAATAAAGATCTTGATTTTAGTATAGAAGGTTTTTATAAAGAAATGGATAATTTGATAGAATATAAAGAAGGAGCTAGTTTCTTTGGCGATTCAGACGATGGAAGTTTAATAGGTCAAGAATGGGAAAATAAAGTTGAAATAGGAAAAGGAGTAGCCTATGGTTGCGAAGTATTATTAAAGAAAGACCTAGGGAAATTATCAGGATGGCTTGGATATACTTTGTCGTGGACAGAAAGACAATTCGATAATATCTCTTTTGGAAAAGCATTTCCATATCGATACGATCGCCGACACGATATAAGCCTTGTTTTAACTTATAAGTTTAACGATAGAATAGATGCCGGACTTACATGGGTTTACGGTACAGGAAATGCTGTTACTCTTGCTCAAGAAAGATATGTGCCTGTTACAGAAATAGATAATGCTAATTCGGAATATGGATATATATCAACTGTCGATAATTATGGCAAAAGGAATAATTTTAGAATGCCGGCATATCATAGATTAGACTTAGGTGTTAATTTCTCGAAAGTGAAAAAACGAGGGGTACGTACTTGGAGTATTAGTGTATATAATGTGTATAATAGAAAAAATCCATTTTTTGTTCAATTCGAAGGAGGATATTTTTACGATTATTCCGGTTTGTCAAATCGGAAATTAATGCAATATAGTTTATTCCCGATAATTCCATCGATAAGCTATAAATTTAGCTTTTAAAATTATATAACATGAAAAATATTTTATATCTAATAATTGTAACTTTAGTATTATCTATTTTTTCTTGTAGAAAAGAATTGAATATCGATATTAAAGAGACAGATAAGAAAATTGTTCTTAACGGATTAATTAATCCCGATAGTCTAATGAAAATAAACCTTAGTAAAAGTATTGGCGTTTTAGAAAGTAGTAATAGTTTGCAATTTGTAAATAATGCTATTGTTAAATTATACGAAGACAATAATTATGTAGAAGATTTAATTTTTGATAAAACAGGTAATTATTATTCAACAATTAACCCAAAGAGAGATAAAGAATATAAAATTACTGCTGATGTAAATGGAATGAAATCTGTTGAAACCTATACAAGCATTCCTGTGTCGTATGAGGTTTTCGATTTAAAATATGCTGTAGATAGTACTTCCTATGGCGATGAGTATTCTCATTATTACGATTACGAAACCACAATAGATGTGTCTTTTAACGATCCTTCTGATAAAACAAATTATTATATCCTTTCGTTTAGTAAATTATATCCAAAAATGAGATATAATGAAAATACCGAGACTTATGATACTATTGGATATAGACTTGAAACATTAGATTATGGTAGTAATACTCAGGTGTTTGAAGTTTACTGTTATAATTCATATATTAATGGATATGCATTTTCCGATAAGTTATTCGATGGACAAAAATGCTCTATTCATTCTAAATTATATAATTACTATAATGAGGATTTGTGGATTTACGTTAATTTATATTCAATAAGTAAAGATTATTTTAAATATCTTAAATCATACGATAAATACGAAGAAGTTGATGGTAACCCATTTGCCGAGCCTGTAATAGTTTATAGCAATATTGAAAATGGTCTGGGTTTATTTTCATCATATTCAGCATATACCGATTCGATATATATTGAATATGATTGATGTTTATAATTGTTATTCGTTTGCAAGCAATTTTTCTAAATAATGATATTCAATACCAAACATATCTTTAATATTTTCTATTTGTTTTAGAATTTTAGTATCAGGAGTTTCTTTTGTGCCTTTTTTAATGCCTGCTATTAGTACATTTTTAGGAGTGTGTTCGGTAGCAATAAATTCAAAAACCTTTGTTTTATAGCCATAAGCTTCCATTATTAGTGCTCGAATAGTATCGGTAATTATTTCGGCTTGACGTTCTTTTAGTATTCCATATTTTGTAATTAAACTCAAATCGTTATCCGGACTAATTTGTTTCCGAATTTGTTTATGGCAACATGGTGCACATACAATAACTTTAGAGTTCGATTTTATTCCTCGGTAAATAGCTTCATCTGTTGCTGTATCGCAGGCATGTAAGGCTATAAGTAAATCGAATTCAGGAAGCTGAGTATTTTCTATTGTTCCTTCTTTAAATAAAAGATTCGTAAACCCCGATTTCTCAGCAATTTGGTTACAACTATCAACTAGTTCTTTTCTAAATTCTACACCTGTAATATTTGGTTTTATCTTTAATGTCGAATATAAATAGTCGTACAAAGCAAAGGTTAAGTATCCTTTTCCCGAACCCATATCAACAATATTATTTATCGAAGTTAAATCAGATGATTTAATTATTCCATCAATTATCTCTATGTATTTGTTTATTTGACGGTATTTATCTTCTTTATTCTTTTTTATTTTCCAATCAGCTGTAAGTATTCCTAATTCTTTTAAGTAAATATTATTTAAAGTAGAAATATATCTGCTCTTAGTTTTATCGTGGTTAAATTGAACCGGTTTTGTAATGCTGAGTTCTTCTTTTTTTAGTTTAGCATTATCTTTTTTATTAATAAATAAATGCCAATTCTCATTTGTGCAAAATAAATCGCCCTGATAGAATTTGGTTTCTAATAATTCTTTAATTATAGATATACTTTCGTCGATTTCATAATTTTTTGTAATGTCTTTTGTTTGATATCTATATACAAACGATATTCGAAAACCTTTTTTTATTTCTACCGGTTTAGTAAAAATGTTTGTTAATTCATCATTCTTATTTCGTTTCTTACTTAAAGTTAGTTTAACAAAATTTTTATTTTCTATATTAATTTTTAAATAGCTTAAAAATTGTTTTAAATTATTTGAATCCATATTTTTTATCTGGTTGTATGTTTTGTATTAATATAAGTATTTGCTGGAGCTTTTTTTAAATCTTGATAATTAGTTGTTTATTTAAGAAAAAAATTATTTCTGCAATTGTTTATTGATGGCAAAATTAGTAAACTTTTTTCGAAACACAAGTCTGAAAAAATACCTAATTTTACAAAGATTCTAATATCTAGATTAAAGAGTGAAAAATGTAAAGATTTAACAATTTACTGTTATGGGAAATTTAAAAGAATATCGAGAATATCGTCAGAAAATGAACGAAAAAATACTAGAAGGAGATAACAAAGTAATAAAACGAATCTTTAATCTCGACACTAACACTTATACCGAAGGTGCATTGTCGGTTAAGGTAAAAGAAATGCTCGGTTTGGCGACATCTATGGTATTACGTTGCGACGATTGTGTGAAATACCATCTAGAACAGTGTTATAAATTGGGTTTGTCAGACGAGGAACTGTTCGAAATATTTTCTGTAGCAAATCTTGTTGGTGGAACTATTGTAATTCCACACTTGCGAAAAGCAGTGGAATTTTGGGAAGACTTAAAAAAGGAAAATAAATATTTTATTTAGAATAAGTCTAAATAAAATATTTTTGTATCTTTGTATTTCGATATTTATATATCGGAATAAGATAATAATTATAAATTATATAAAAGAAAATTTATGAGCACAAAAGAATTTGCACTTGATGTGATAAATGCAGTAAAACACCCTGCAATTGATTATTCATTAGTAGAATTAGGAATGGTTAAGGATGTTGAAATTAATGATGATACTGTAAAATTAGTATTTGTATTTCCTTTCCCAAATATTCCTATTGCCGATGCTTTAATATCTTCAATAGCTAATCCATTAAAAAATATCGGATTTAGTTTAGAGCACAAAGTGATTACTATGACAGAAGAAGAAAAAGCTAAGTTTTTAAAGATGGAACACGAAGCTTGGAAAGGATAGAGTAAACATACCTATCGAGTAAAATAAGCTAAGCTGTATTTTATATAGTTTTAGCTTGTTGTAATTTTTTTTGTTAATTTTTTTTAAAAAATATCTTAGAAAATGGCTATAAATTCTATCTTTCATATATTTAAACATGCGCTAATGATTACGAGCTTTGTCTTAATGATGATGCTTATTATTGATTATATTAATGTGCAGACAAATGGAATTTGGAATAAGAAACTACAACAAAAAGGATGGTTGCAAATTATTATTGCAGCATTTCTGGGTATTGTTCCGGGTTGTTTGGGAGCCTTTACCATAGTGTCTTTATATACACACCGTATTGTAGGCTTTGCAGCATTAGTAACCGCTATGATTGCAACATTTGGCGACGAAGCGTTTATAATGTTTGCTATGATTCCCGGAAAGGCAATGATTTTATCAGTTATAGTTTTTTCTGTTGCAATAATTACCGGTTTTATTATAATGTTTTTTGAAAACAAGAAAGACTCACTTGCCGATAAATCTTTCGGTTTCGAGATACATACAGAAGAGCCTATATGTAATTGTTTTCCGAAAAATAAAATTATACATCAAATACGTCATATTAGCTTCGAAAGAGCTTTGTTAATTTCGGTTTTTCTTCTTTTTATTATCTTTCTTGCTACAGGCGAATTAGGGAGTAAAGAATGGGATTGGAAACAAATTACTTTCTTTATAGGTGGAATAATAACATTATTTATTGTTTCAACAGTTCCCGATCATTTTTTAAAAGAACATTTATGGGGACATGTTATAAAAAAACACTTTTTTCGTATCTTTTTATGGACTTTTGGTGCAATATTATTTATTCATTATCTCGAGAATTATTTGAACATCGAAGAATGGGTAAAGAGCAACCAAATAGTAATTTTGTTAATTGCCGTATTAATTGGAATTATTCCCGAATCGGGACCACATATAGTATTTATTACACTGTTTGTAAACGGAACAATACCATTTAGCACACTTATTGCAAGTTCAATTGTTCAAGATGGACATGGAGCCTTGCCTTTACTTGCCGAATCGAAAAAATCATTTGTTTATATGAAATTAATCAATATTTTGGTTGGTTTTGTTATTGGTTATATAGGTTTGCTGTTTTTTTAGTATTAATTTAATAAAAAATAAATATGTCCGAGTATATTAATAATTCAACAAAGCACAGAGATAATATTTACAATTTCTGTAAAGGAATGGTAAATAAAGAAAATGGCATAATGTTAATAGAAAAATATAAGAAAGATATTGATATTGTTGTCCCTCGCGATGTGTTATTTGCATTCGATAAATTGGTGCTGGAAAATATTAATATGGAGCAACTAAAAACCGGTGTAAATAAAATTCTAAATTTATTTTACACATCTCTTAACGAATTTTCGGGAACTATTGAACCGGAAGATAATACATTTTTATCTTGTCTTAAAAAAGAAAACGAAGAATTAGAAAAACGATTGAATGAGATTAAACCCGGAATAAAAAAAATTAATAAGAAAATTTCTGATGAGGATTTTAAAAAAGAACTAATACTTCTGAAAGAGAAATTTATTGAATTACTTGAGTTCGATAAGCATTACATAAAAAAAGAAAATATATTATTCCCAATTTTAGAAAAGGAATGGGGCGATTACCGATGCTTGCAAATAATGTGGTCTTTTCACGACGACATTAGAAGAAATTTGAAAAGTGTTATTAGTCAACTTCAAAATACCAAAGTCGATTTGTTTCAAATAAATCGCTTAATAGGGGATTTGTTTTTCGATATGCATGCAATAAAATTTCGTGAAGAGAAAATTTTGTTTACTCCAATTCTCGAATCTATATCAAATGATGTGTTAGAAGATATGTATCAACAAAGTTTCGAATTAGGCTTTGCTTTTATAGAAACTCCTCCTAAACGAGATATTTCGGAAACAAAAGAAAAAACTATAAAGAGTATGACTATAGATGATAATCAAAATTTCGATAACATAAAAGATATTAAACTAGATATGGGGACAGGGCAGCTTAGTTTGGAGCAAATTCTTCTTATGCTAAATTCTTTACCTGTCGATATTACTTTTGTTGACGAGAACGATAAAGTTAGATATTTTTCTAATCCTAGCGATAGATTTTTTCCACGATCAAAAGCAATTATTGGTCGTTTAGTTGAAAATTGTCATCCTCCCGAAAGTGTGCATATAGTAAAAAAAATAGTTAATGCTTTTCGTACAGGCGAAAAGAATAATGCAAAATTTTGGATACATATTAAAGATAAATTTGTTTTAATACAGTATTTTGCCTTAAGAGATAATAATGGTAATTATAAAGGTGTTATCGAAGCAAGTCAGGAAGTAACGGATATACGAAATTTGAAAGGCGAACGTCGGCTTTTAGAATGGGATTAGGCTGAGTTCTAAAAACAAACTTATGGATTTAGAAATAAGTAAGAAAAGAAAAATTGGTCTTGCTTTGGGCGGAGGGCTGTTCGTGGTGCTGTTCATATTGGAGTCCTTAAGGCTATTTAAGAAAATAAAATAAAAATAGATTATATCTCGGCAACAAGTGTAAGAGCTTTGGTTACTGCTTTTTATGCTTTTGGCAAAAGTCCTGGTAAAATTGAAAAAACTTGCATTAAAATGGCTAAAAATATCTTCCTCCGGTTTTTTCGAAATTAGGATTTTTGAGTAACAATAAAAATTGCTTTAAATAACAAATCCAAAGTATTATATTCTGAAACCGATATACATATTTATCCAAATTTTACAGGTTTTAATCTATCAGATTCTAAGCAAGTTAGCAACCTGATTGAACTAGGTTATAACAAAGCAATGAAAGAAATAAACCATAACTTTTAAAATTAATTAGTGTGTCATTCTAATTTTCTTCTATATTTTTTCTTATAGCAATATTCCAATTGTGTATCTTTGTTAAAAGCTAAATTGTGATTAGTTTTTTTATTGATTTAAAAAATATTAATTTGTATTCTAGTAATTCAGTTAGTAATATTGTAATTAAAGATGTTTTTGTGAAAAATAAAGATGGGAAAAATACAGAAAGTGCATTACAAGTTAATAAAGGTATTGAACAACCAGATGTTGTTAATGCCGATGCTGTTAAAAGGTTTAAAAGTAGAAAACGTATTGATTTAAATGCCGATCAGTATGTAGAAGAAATATTAAAAGGGAATATAACTATTTTAGGAAAAGCAATTACTTTAATAGAAAGCTCTCTTCCTAAGCATTTTAAAATAGCACAAGATATAATAGAACAGTGTTTGCCTTATTCAGGAAATTCTGTAAGAGTTGGAATAACCGGAGTTCCCGGAGTTGGAAAAAGCTCGTTTATCGAAGCTATTGGGAGTTATATTACTTCTAAAGGAAATAAACTTGCTGTTTTGGCAGTTGATCCCAGTAGTGAACGTTCTAAAGGTAGTATCTTAGGAGATAAAACGCGAATGGAAAATCTTGCTGCCGACCCGAATGCATTTATCAGACCTTCTCCTTCTGCCGGATCGCTTGGTGGTGTTGCTCGAAAAACTCGAGAAACTATAATATTATGCGAAGCAGCCGGTTTCAATACTATACTTATAGAAACAGTTGGTGTAGGTCAGTCTGAAATTGCCGTACATTCAATGGTAGATTTTTTCCTTTTGCTGATGCTTGCCGGTGCAGGAGACGAACTTCAAGGAATAAAACGTGGAATAATGGAAATGGCTGATGCTATAGCTATTACTAAAGCCGATGGCTATAATACCGAAAGAGCAGAATTGGCAATGTCTGAATATAAAAATGCTTTGCATTTATTTCCTCCAACAGAATCAGACTGGATACCAATAGTACAAACTTGTTCGGCACTTAAAAATATTAGAATTAATGATGTGTGGAATGTAATAGAAGACTTTGTTCGCCATGTAAAGAAAAACGATTTCTTCGAGAAAAAACGAAAAAGTCAAGCGCGATATTGGATGTATGAGTCAATTAACGAATCGTTAAAATCAAATTTTTATTCAAACGAATTTATTAAAGAAAAATTGAAATTATTTGAACAAAGTGTTCTTGATGGAAAAATGAACTCTTTTAATGCTGCTAAAATGCTTCTCGATCAGTATTTTAAAAAATAATATTTTTTATAATAAACTTATTGTTATTTTGTTTGTCAAATGTAAATATTTTTATGTGGTTATAATAATGCAATATTTATCAAATATTTTTAAATCTAAAATTTTATAAAATGAAGAATGTATTAATTAGTTTAATTGCCGTTTTGCTTTTGTTTTCTTGCTCAAAAGAACCCAAGTATACAATAAACGGTAATATTATCGGATTAGATGATGGTAAAGTGTTGATGCAGCAAAAAGTTGATGGAGAATGGATTAGCCTAGATTCTGCTATTGTCGAAAAAGGAAAGTTTATTCTAGAAGGCTCTGTTAACATGCCCGAATATTTTATTCTTAAAATCTCAGATACACTAAATCCTATTCAGTTATTTGTTGAAAATAGTGAAATAAATATTAATATAAATACCGATAGTCTTGCTAATACAGAAATTATTGGTTCGGAAAGTAATATAGTTTTCGAAAAATTTAATAAAAAAATCGAAGAATACAGTATACAAATGAAAAATTTGTATAACGATTATATGCAAGCAAATATGAGCGGAGATGTCGATAAGGTTAAAGAGATAGAAGATAAATATACTAATGTGTATGATGAACAGAATGATTTTATTTCAAAATTTATTGGCGAGAATGCAAATTCTGTTGTTGCTCCTTTTGTAGTGTCACGCTACATGATTCATCAATTAGAATTACCACAGTTAGATTCTATTGTTAAGCTTTTTGATGTTAGCTTAGCTGAATCGAAATACATAAAAAAAATTAACGAAAGAATTAGTATTCTTGATAAAGTAGCCATTGGAAAAGATTTTGTAGATTTTACTATGAATGATACATTAGAAAATCCGGTTTCACTTTCCGATTATGTAGGTAAAAGTTACATTCTTATCGATTTTTGGGCTGCTTGGTGTAATCCTTGTAGAAGAGAAAATCCAAATCTAGTTGATAATTATGCAAAATATCACGATAAAGGATTCGAAATTTTTGGTGTTTCATTCGATAAGAAAAAAGAAGCATGGATTAAAGCTATTAAGCAAGATAATATTACATGGCCACAAGTATCCGATTTGGGATATTGGAATAATGCTGCAGGGAAATTGTATGGTATTAATTCTATTCCTTCAAATGTACTTCTCGATAAAGAAGGGAAAATTATTGCTAAAAATGTTAGAGGCGAAGAACTAGGCATAAAACTAGCCGAGATTTTTAATTAGTAAGTAATAAGTAATAAGAATTGTTAAAAAAAAGGCTTTCAAAAAATAAATACTGTTGTAATTCGAGCTTGTTGAGAATTCTATATTTTAAATAATAAACTAAATAGATTTTACGACTTTGCTCAAAATGACAGATTCCATTTTTTGAAAGCCCTTTTTTTATTTGTATAATTCTTAGTTGGAATTCCAACTAATAATTATACTTTTGTGCAAAATAAAAAATGAAAGATAGAAAATCAATAGGAAAGCTTATATCTATTATATATAGATATTCAAATATATATTTTCAGAAAGAATTCATGGAATATAATTTGGGCTATGGACAGATATCTGTATTGATGTATGTGGCATATAAAGAAGCAGCAACATTAAAGTCAATTACAAAATGTTTGAAACTCGATAAAGGAACTACTTCTTTTTTAGTTAGCAAATTAGAGAGTAACAAATATATTTTTAGAAAGAAAAATCAGAGCGATAAACGCGAATATAATATTTTTATCACCGAAAAGGCAAAGAAAATTATCCCCAAAATTAAACAAGCACGAAAAGAGTGGACAGAACTTTTATTAAGCGATTTTTCGGAAGAAGAAAAACTAATGGCTTTTAATTTTCTGGAAAGAATGACGAATAATGTAGAGTATTTGAAGAAAAAAACTGAATCTAATGAGAAAAAATAGCAAAAATATATTAGAAGGACCCATAATCCCAATATTAGTTAAATTAACCTGGCCAATGATTTTCGGAATGCTTGGAATGGTTATATTTAATCTTGTAGATACATATTATATAGGTAAAGTTGGGGTAGATGAGTTGGCTGCTATTGGTTTTACATTTCCTGTTATTATGATTATTTCTAGTATTTCTATGGGAATAGGAATTGGGACTTCTTCCTTAATTTCACGAAGCTTTGTTTCGGAAGAAAAGAAAACTATTCAGCAATATGCAACAGAAGCCTTATTACTTGCAGTAATTGTTATAATTATTTTTGTTATTATAGGTATTCAAACTATCGATCCTGTATTTAAACTTTTAGGCGCTAGCGATAAAATGTTGATATTGATTCACGAATACATGGATATTTGGTATTGGGGGATGATTTTTGTCGTTATTCCAATGGTTGGAAACAATATTATTCGTGCAACAGGCGATACTTTTACTCCCGGAATGATAATGTTAATATCGGCTATTGCTAATATTATTATTGATCCTATTTTAATTTTTGGACTTGGACCATTTCCTGCAATGGGACTTAAAGGAGCTGCAATTGCTACAGTAATTGGAAGATCGTTTGCATTTATGCTTTCTCTTTATGTATTAATAAAACGCGAAAAATTAATTAATATTAAATTGCCAAATCTTAAACATGTGTTTAATACATGGAAAAAACTTTTGATTATTGCAGTACCGGCTTCTGTAGGTATGTTAATTACACCTGTTTCTATAGCTATATTAACTAAGATTATTTCAAAATTTGGAGAAGAAGCAATAGCTTCATTTGGAATTATATCGAAAATAGAAACGTTTGCTTTGCTTGTTGTTCATGCTTTAGCCTCTGTAATGATTATTTTTGCAGGTCAAAATTGGGCAAAAAAACAGTTCGTGAGATTAAATAAAAGCATAAATATTGCTTCTGCTTTCTCTGTTTTGTGGGGTATTATCTTGTTTGTAATTTGTGTATTTGCAGCAGACAATATTGCTCGTATATTCAGTAATAACTTAAATGTAATAAATATTATTTCTAAATATTTACTTATAGTATCGTTCTCGTATATTTTTCAAGGTATATTGATGATAGGAATAACCGTATTTAATGGAATTAATAAACCTTTAAGATCGGCTAGTCTTTTAGCAGTTCGTATGATTGTTTTATATGTGCCACTTGCTTATTTTGCCTCTGAATATTTTGGATTATCAGGTGTATTCTGGGCTGCTTTTATTGCTAATACGCTTGCAGGAATTGTTTCTTATATTAGCTTAAGAACAGTTTTAAAGAAAAATATGGCTCTAAATATAAGTAACTAATTGTAAAGCTAAGATGTATTTTATCTCTATAATTTTATCTATTTAAAGGTTTCTTGAAGTAAAAAGAGTAATTTTGACAAAAATATTTAAAAATTCAATTAATGGCAGAATTAGGTAAGGTTAATAAATTACAGGTTGTTCGAGAAGTCGATTTCGGTTTTTATCTTGATGGAGGAAACGAAGGCGAGATATTATTCCCTAAAAAGTATATTCCCGAAAATTGTAAGATTGATGATTTTGTCGATGTATTTGTTTATCTCGATTCAGAAGATCGTCCTGTTGCAACAACAGAAGAACCTTATGCCATGGTTGGCGATTTTGCATTATTAAAAGCTGTGGCAGTTAATCCTGTTGGAGGGTTTCTCGACTGGGGCGTGTTAAAAGATTTATTAGTGCCTTATAGCGAACAAAAAATAAGATTCGAAGAAGGAAAATATTATCTAGTAAAAATATATATCGATGAGGAATCTAATCGTATTGTTGCATCATCAAAAATCGAAAGATTCCTTAATGCTTCTGCATCAGATTTCGAAGAAGGACAAGAAGTTGATATTATTATAGTTAACAAAACAGACCTTGGTTATAAGGCTATAATAAATAAATCGTATTTAGGTCTTGTTTACAAAAATGAAGTATTTCAAAATCTCGAAAGAGGAAAACAATATAAAGGATATATAAAAAATATTCGTCCCGATGGGAAAATTGACCTTTCTATGCAGAAGTCAGGTTATGAGCAAATCGACGATTTTTCAAAAAAGATAATCCATACACTTAAAGATAATGACGGATTTGTTTCTCTTACCGATAAAAGTTCCCCAGAAGATATTTACGAGAAATTTGGTGTTAGCAAAAAAGTGTTTAAAAAATCAATTGGAGCCTTATATAAAAAGAGGTTAATATCTATCGAAGATGATGGAATAAGAATTAATTAGCACTTTTTAAATATTATGTATAAGTGTTTCATAATTAGGAATACTATTACAATATATATTATTATAACTTCAAAATAACTTAAGATAATTTCGAGTATCTATCAATAGTTTTAAGAGAATAATAAAAATAATTAGATAATTGTATGATATAATGAAAAATACAATTACCTTTGCGCGTCTTTTTAAAAAGACCTGACAATGGATTATTGTCAGTGTAAAATGTTTATAAATCAATGCGTTCTAGGTATTCGGCGATGATTGCTTGGGAGGGATTGGAAATTGGAAAATGAATGAAAAAATTTGAAGAAGTAGGAGTAAATCCCGAAATTTTAAGAGCAATTACTGAATTAGGCTTTGTTGAACCAACGCCAATACAAGAACAGACAATACCGTATTTGTTAAGTAATAAGAAAGATCTTATTGCAAATGCTCAAACAGGAACAGGAAAAACAGCAGCATTTGGATTGCCAATAGTTCAGCAATCTGATGAAAATTCGAAAAAAGTGCAAAGCATTATCTTGAGTCCTACACGTGAATTGTGCGTGCAGATAGCAAAAGATATGGATAATTATTCGAAATATTCGAAAAATATTTCGGTAGTACCTGTATATGGTGGCGCAAGTATAGAAAACCAAATAAATGCCTTAAGAAAAGGAGCTCAAGTAGTTGTTGGAACTCCAGGTAGAGTAATGGACCTTATACGTCGTAAAAAACTTATTTTGTCAGATATTCGTTGGGTAGTGCTCGACGAAGCCGACGAAATGTTAAATATGGGGTTCAAAGAAGATATTGATACTATTTTATCTGAAACACCAAAAGAAAGACAAACATTGTTGTTTTCTGCAACAATGCCAAAAGGAATTTTGTCTATTGCAAAAAAATATATGAATAACCCCGATGAAATTACTGTTGGGAAAAAGAATGCCGGTGCAACAAATGTTAATCATCAATATTATGTAGTTAATGCTAAAGATAGATACCTTGCATTAAAACGTATTGTCGATGTTCATCCGAATATTTATGGTATTATTTTTTGTCGTACTCGTAGAGAAACAAAAGAAATTGCCGATAAGTTAATGCAAGAAGGATATAATGCCGATGCAATACATGGAGATCTTTCTCAGTCTCAACGCGATAATGTAATGAGTCGTTTTAGAAAAAAACATCTACAAGTCTTAGTAGCTACCGATGTAGCAGCTCGTGGCTTAGATGTTAACGATCTTACACATATTATTAATTATAATCTTCCCGACGATATTGAAATTTATATTCACAGAAGTGGAAGAACCGGGCGTGCAGGTAAAAGCGGAAACTCAATTGCTATTATCCATACAAGAGAGCAAAGAAAAATTAAAGATCTAGAGAATATTGTTGGAAAAACTTTCGAAAGACAACTGGTGCCTCTAGGCGATGAAGTATGTGAAAAACAATTGTATAAATTTATCGATAGTATAGAAAATGTAAAAGTCGATGATGCTCAGATAGATAAGTTTATTCCTGCTATTTCAGAAAAACTAGAATGGCTTAGTAGAGAAGATCTTATTAAACATTTTGTGTCGGTTGAATTTAATCGCTTTCTCGATTATTATAAAGGTGCTAGAGATCTTAATGTTCTTGTTAAAGAAAGAAGTAATAATAAGAGAGATTCAAGGAGAGATTCAAGTAGAGATAGAAGAGGATCTAATAGAAACGATAATAGAGGAAGTAAAATAAAAGGCGATTTTTCTCGTTTTCATATTAATATTGGTTCAAAAGACGGAATTAAACCTGTAAATGTTATAGGCTTAATAAACGATAATTGTAAACAAAGAGGTATTGAAATTGGGAAAATCGATATTATGAAAAATTTTGGATTTTTCGAAGTGGAATCTAAGCATGAAAAAGATGTCATTAATGGTTTTAAAAATAAAAAATTTAACGATGTAGATCTTACTGTGCAAATTGCAAAACAGCACGAACAAACTTTAAAGAGTTCAGATGCTTCTTATACTAAACCTAGAGCTAAACGTAAACGGAAAAATTCGTAAGAATAGATTTCTATATAAATAGTATTAAGCAGCTCGGCATATGTCGGGCTGCTTTGTTTTTATAATCATATATTTTTTAATGTTTTATAGCATTTTAAGACTAATGATTTTATTATATCAATATTTCAAATTATTTTAGCATAAATTTAAAAAAAAGGAATAAATAAACTTTAGTTTTAACGCTGGGCACATATTTATGTTAAACAAATTGATATTGTGCCTTTGAAAAAATACTTATATGAATTACGATCTTATAATAATAGGTAGTGGTCCCGGAGGATATGTTGCGGCAATTAGAGCTTCGCAATTAGGAATAAAAGTTGCTGTTGTTGAACGTTCAGAGATAGGTGGAATATGCTTAAATTGGGGATGTATTCCAACAAAATCGCTTTTAAAAAGTGCGCAAGTATATAAATATTTAACTCATGCCAACGAGTATGGTGTTATAGCCGAAGGAGAAATTATTCCCGATTTTGAGCAAATGGTTACTAGAAGTCGCGGTGTTGCCGATAATATGAGTAAGGGAGTTCAATTTTTATTTAAGAAAAATAAAATTGAACATATTCAAGGTATTGGCAAATTAATAGATAATAAGACGATTGAAGTTACCGATAAAGAAGGAAATAAATCGAATGTTAAAGCCGACAAGATTATTCTTGCAACCGGAGCTCGATCAAAAGAATTGCTAAGTTTAAAGCAGGACGGTAAAAAAATAATAGGATATCGCGAAGCTTTAACTTTGTCTAAAAAACCAAAATCGATGATTGTGGTTGGATCCGGAGCTATTGGGAGTGAGTTTGCAAATTTTTATAACTCTATAGGAACTAAAGTAACATTAATAGAATTTTTACCAAATATTGTGCCTAACGAAGACGAAGAAGTATCCCGTACTTTAGCTCGCTCTTTTAAGAAAGCAGGAATAAAAATAATGACAAAAGCGTCTGTAGAATCTGTCGATACTACCGAGAATTTATGTAAAGTAACAATTAAAACAAAAAAAGGAGAAGAAATTGTCGAAGCAGAAATTGTTCTTTCTGCTGTTGGAATAACACCTAATATCGAAAATTTAGGAATCGAAGACTTGGGAATTGAACTCGAAAAAGGAAAAATAAAGGTAGATGAGTATTATAGAACAAATATTTCCGGAATATATGCTATTGGGGATATTGTTCATGGTCCTGCACTTGCTCATGTTGCTTCTGCCGAAGGAATTGCATGTGTTGAGAAAATTGCTGATGTAAAAACAGAAACAGTTGATTATAACAATATTCCGGGATGTACTTACACTAATCCGGAAGTTGCTTCTATGGGACTTACCGATAAAATGGCTATTGAAGCTGGTTACGAAGTTAAAATAGGAAAATTCCCTTTTATGGCATCAGGAAAAGCCGCTGCTGCAGGCGAAAAAGAAGGTTTTGTAAAATTAATATTCGATGCTAAATCCGACAAATTGCTTGGAGCTCATATGATTGGAGCTAATGTAACAGAGATGATTGCCGGCTTAATTGTAGGAAAAAAAATGAACATTACTGCTCACGAACTTATTAAATCTATTCATCCTCATCCAACAATGTCGGAAGCAATTATGGAAGCTGCAGCAGATACTCACGATGAGGCTATTCATATTTAAGATTTACAGTAAATGTTTAAATCAGGATTAATTTAAAAAATGATTAAACGAAAATGATTTTTTTTAATCATAGTATATGTAATTTTAATTATACGATTATATTAAATCATCGTCTATAATTTTTGGTAAAAAATAGTATCAATTAAAAATGTAAAATATTATGAAACGTGTATTGCTAATTATTACTGTATTAGTTTGTTCGATTAGTACCTCGCTTTTTGCTCAGAAAAATATTAATTCTAGCGCTCTTAACGAGATAAAAGCATCTTTTGTTAAAGATGAATATACTAAATCAGCTATGAATGCTGTATCAACAAATAATATTAAAGACTTAGTTCTTAATAGAGAAAATGTTGGAACTGTCGATCATTATTTTAAATATAAGATTGATGTAAGTGGTATAACAAATCAAAAAAGTTCGGGAAGATGTTGGATGTTTACAAGTTTAAATATTTTTCGACCACTTGTTATGAAGAAGCTTAATGTAAGCTCTTTCGAGTTTTCTGAGAATTACTTATATTTCTGGGATATATTTGAAAAAGCAAATTTGTTTCTCGATAATATTATAGAAACAGCCGATAAGCAAATAGAGAATCGATATGTCGACCATTATTTTTCGTCTCCGGTTGACGATGGTGGTGTATGGAACTCATTTTCGAATTTAGTTGTAAAGTATGGTGCTGTTCCAAAGGAAGTTATGCCAGAAACAAATTCAAGTTCAAATACTCGCTTTATGATTCGCATGATTAATAGAAAACTACGCGAAGATGGTTTAGAATTACGAAATCTTATAGAGAACGGAACAAAAAAGAAAAATGCTTATCTTACTAAAGTATATATGTTAAAAGATATATATAGAATGTTAGCTATAAATCTTGGAGAACCACCAGCAAAATTCTATTGGAGGTATAAAGATAAAAATGGAAAGATTAGTGAATTAAGAGAATATACCCCTCAAGGTTTTGTTAAAGAAGTTCTTCCCGAAACTATTTTCGGCGATTATGTTATGTTAATGAACGATCCTACTCGTGAGTATTTCAAATATTACGAAATAGAAAATTACAGAAATGTTGAAGAAGGAGTAAATTGGAAATATATAAATCTTCCAAACAAAGATTTAAAGCGCATGGCTGTTGAGTCGATAAAAAATAACGAAGTAATGTATGCATCTTGCGATGTTGGCAAGCAGCTAAATAGTGATGAAGGAATATTAGATGTTAATAATTACGATTTTGAAGCAATTTATGGAGTTAAGTTTGGAATGAATAAGAAGCAAAGAATCCTTTCCGGAGAGAGTGGTTCATCTCATGGAATGGCTCTTGTAGCTGTAGATGTTGACGAGAACGAAAATCCTGTAAAATGGCAATTCGAAAATAGTTGGGGACCCGATAGAGGACATAATGGATATTTAACTTTTACCGATGAGTGGTTCGATAATTATGTGTTTAGATTAGTTATTAATAAACGATTTATCGATAAGAAGATATTAGAAATTCTTGAACAAGAACCAATTTTGTTACCACCTTGGGATCCTATGTCATAGTTTATTTAATTAAGAAAAAATAATAAAAAGAGATTGTAGCAGACTTGTTACAAGCTCTTTTTTGCATTATTGAGGATTTGGGTAATTTATTTACTTTGTTTGTTCAACTCTAGCACTAAAAATCTCTTTTGTATAACTGCTTTGCAATAAAGCTACTAAGAATGATATTGTTACAATTGCAAAAATTATTATAACACCCAAACTTAAGCTATTGGTAGAATGTTTTGTGCGTGTGTTTATTGAAGTATTCATAATATTTAATTTATATTTTGTGGAGCGTAAATTAATCCGTTAAATATTATACAATTAGAAGAATTCTCTTTAATCGCATAGAAAAAGGGTTTGTTAATACATAAACTAATTGTTTCGGAAGTGTTAAACTGTTCAGTATTCGAAAATATTGCGTTAGAATCAGAAAAAATTACTTTATTACTACCGAAAATAATCGAAGATAAATCGCCAAGACTATTAGAGATAGCCGAAAAATTATTCTCTTCTAATGTATTATCTAATCCTATCGACTCAAGAATATCTGTTAAATTTGTTGAATATTCAATTTCTAAATATGGAATACTAAGATTTATTGTTTTCCGTTCAAATTTTGAATTCCATGCTTCCCAGTTTGTGCAATTAAGCTTAGTTAAAATGTCATTTATTGTTTTAGTTTGTTTTGGTAAGATTATTACAACATTATAGTTGCTGTTATCCGAAGGAATACTAACAATTTCCATATCTTCAAAAGACAGATAATCATATGTTTCAGTAGTATTCATATATTTTGTTTGAACAATATTATCATCTGTTATATAAAACGATTCATTGTAGGAATTATGGAAATTATGTTCCCACGATAAATTGTAAAAAGATGCATTTGCATAAATAATTTGATTGGTTTCTATTTCGTTATCATAAAAATTATTAAATATGCTAGTTCTAGAATTTAGCATTGCCCAATTGTTAATGCTATCTTTAATACAGGTATTAAAATTGATATTTTTAATTTCTGTATTTAAAAAAAATTTTGTAAGATTCGAATAAGTAGAATTTATGTCGATATTGTTATCAATCCAAAGCGAGTTTTTATATTGTAAATTTGTACTTGAACTATTTGCCGCAAACGATTCTAATATTTTTTTATAAGAATTGTTTATTTCATCTGTATTTAGGCTATTTAAATCTAAGAATTTTGCAATTTTATATTTTGTATTTTCATCACATCCATTATATAATGCTGTAATTGAAATTGATGTTGAAAGCGGGGAAATTGAGATGTTATTATTATCAGAATTAATTTCTTTTAAAATAGAAAAACCAAGTTTATTAATAGACGAAATAATTTCTGTTTCATTATCATCGAATATTATCGAGCCTAAATCTATAGAATCAGTTTCACACGATAATCCTAACATTAGAAAAAAGTAAAGTATTATTGTTTTATTTTTTTTTATCATTATGATAACTAGTTATTTGTATTAATTTGTCGAGCGTTAATTATTAGATGCAAATATTCACAAAAAGGTTGCGTAAGATTGATTTTAATTTGTGTGTTTTTAACGCAACCATATTTAATAAATAAACATCTTATTAATGTCTAGAATTATTTTTAAGAATAGCATGCTTTTTGTTCAATTAAAATTACTTAAATTTGTAATGGTTTAATTGGGGAAAAGGTATTTTGGAAATTAGTAAAGAAATAATAAAGTCATGTATTAAAGGCAAACGCGATGCACAAAAAAAACTGTATCAAATGTATGCAGATAAGATGTATGGTGTGTGTTTGCGGTATGCCGATAATAAAGACGACGCTAATGATATTCTTCAAGATGGCTTTATAAAAGTATTTAGTAATATAAAAAAATATTCGTTTAAAGGTTCTTTCGAAGGATGGATAAGGAGAATAATAGTAAATACAGCTCTCGAAAGATTTAGAGATAAAAATTATTTGTTTGCAGTAAATAATGAATGTAAAATAGAAAATTTTGATTGCGAGTATAATCATGTTATTGAAGAAATCTCTGTAAAAGATATTTTTAATATCATTAATACACTAACACCTCAATACAAAACAGTATTTAATTTATATGTTATTGAAGGATATTCGCATAAAGAAATTGCCGATTTGTTAAATATAAAAGAAGGAACATCAAAATCGAATCTTTCAAGAGCACGAGAAATATTGCAAAAGAAAGTAACCCAAAATAATAGAATAAAAGTTAGTAGTGTTTATTAAATGAATAAAATAGAAATGAATAGCGACCACATTATTAAACATAAGTTTAATGAGTATTCCGAAACGCCTCCTAAGGATGTTTGGAATAATATCGATAGTTATCTATCAGGTAAGAGGCTTGCTAAAAGAAAATTTGTATTTAAGATTGCTGCATCTATTACTATTTTATTTATTGTGGGAGGGGGATTCTTTATTACACAGAATGCTCTTTTGAAGAAAATTGTTGTTTCTGAAAATAGAATAATTAAAAATAAACAAGTAGAAAAAAATATTGTTTACGACGAAAAAGATAATATTGCCGACAAGAATAGTGAAGCAGTAATTTCTAAGAAACAAAAGAATAAGATAGAACCTAGTTTGCCTAAAAGATATATAAAAGTATACAATAATAATGTAGAGAAAAATAATTTGATAGCTTATCAAAAGATAGAATATATTAAACCTATTCCTATAAAGATAAAAAAAAGAATTAACACTATTGCAAACAAATCTCTTATTAGGGAAAATATTATAAAGAAAAACGATGACTTTCAATTTAACTTAATAGCCGAGAATACTATAAAAAATAAAAAATCGAAAAATTATAAAATTACTGTTGGCGGACAATTTTCTCCAACATATTCGTACAGGCATTTGGGGTCATCGGTTAATAATCGAAATTATTATAATAGTGTAGAAAATGGAGTATTAACTTTCTCGGGAGGTTTTACAGTTCAAGTCGAGACAAATAAAAGATTATCTGTGCAAACAGGAATATATTATGCATCAAACGGACAACAATTAAACCAAATAAATACTTATTCAAACATTGCATATAATCAGAGAAATATGGATGATAACTCAAGTTTTGTAAAAGAAAACTCTTTTGTTATTGGTAATTCTTTAGGAGATGTGCAATTTAATTCAAAATATGTATTTGTCGATCAAACTTATGTTAGAGTTGATGTAGCATCTTCTAATAAAATATTCTTCGATAGTAATAATCCAAATTTTTATGATATTGGAGCTAGAATTATTCAATCATACAATTATATAGAAATTCCATTTTTATTAAAATATAAATTAATCGATAAAGATATTGATTTTAGTATTTTGGGAGGATTAAGTACAAATATGCTCGTAGGAAATAATGTTTTTTTGCAATACGATGGTAAAAAAGAAAGAATTGGAGAAACAGCAAACTTACAGAAGATTAATTATAGTAGTACTATGGGATTTGGCATTGAATATTCTATTTTTAATAATATTAGAGTAAAGTTAGAACCTACAATTAATTACTATTTAAACTCAATTAGTAATAATTCAAGTATTGATTCTCATCCATATTCGATTGCTGTTTTTTCTGGCATAAATTACACATTTTAAAGAGTATCCTTCTTCTTTCTGTTTTAAAAAAGTTAATTTTGTACCTTTTATTTTTAAGATACAAGAAAAATATATTGTATTAATTCATAACTTATGTATAAGAAAAAATATTTTTTATTAATAATTTTTTTCATTGTTTTTTTTGCAATTTTTAATTTTTCAAAAAGAAATAATGAGATTGGAGATATAGAATTCCAAAACTATTTTAATAAGAACTATTCAATTTTTGCATTAAACCTTCCCGATACTATTTCGTTTGCTAATGAAAAAGTCCCAATGGATTTTTTGACGTTCGCGAAGCATTCGATCAAGAACTACTAATAAATACATATTGGCAATCGCAAACATTGTTGCTTATTAAACTATAACTTCCCAATTAGCACGTAATAATTTTAAAAAAAAGCCATAAACAATTATGTTATATGATTTTTTTATATTTTTGCTATTACGTGTAACGTAACAGATTAATGATATGAGCAAATTTCCAGATTGGGTATTAAAGTATAAGAAAAAAGGGACAGAACTCAGAGAGATAAGAGGCTGTTATTATGTTTATGAAGTTTCGAGTAAATGGGATAAAGAATTAAAACGTCCAAGAAAAATTACAGGTTCTTATTTAGGGCGAATAACAGAGGCTGAAGGATTTATTCCTAAAAAAACAAAGCAAGTGCAAATAGACCAAAAAGCAGACGCACCAATATTAAGCGTAAAAGAAACAGGGATAACAGATTTTATAGAGATAAACTTACATCTTTACATCTCCCTGTTAAGAAAACATTTCCCTAATAATTGGCAATCAATTTTAGCATTAGTTTACGGGCGTTTTGTTGAAAGTAGTCCGATGAAAAATATGAAATTTCATTATGAAAACAGTTATATTTCAGAGCTATATCCGGAAGCTAAAATTTCAAAGAACAGTATCTCAAAATTACTAAAAGAGCTTGGTAGAGACAGAACAAGCATTGTTGAATTTTTAAAAGAATTTAATCAAGAGGATGATAAAATTATATTCGATGGTACTGATTTAGTAAGTAATTCAAGAAAAATGGATTTTCCTAAATTAAGCAAAACCAAAAAAGGAGGTTTTGATTTTTTATTCAATATTATGTTTATTTTTTCCGTAAAAAGTCAGCTTCCCATTTATTATAGGATTTTACCGAGAAATATAAAAGATGTAAAATCATTTAAGTTAAGTTTACTCGAAAGTAATATTACAGATGCCTTAATTGTTTTGGATAAAGGATTCTACTCTGAAAATAATATTAAAGAGTTAAGAAATGAAAATCTTAATTATCTAATATCATTGCGAAGAAACAATAAATTAATTGATTATAG
>CAZDCZ010000013.1:0-19539 GCA_964504155.1 uncultured Bacteroidales bacterium
ATGCGGTATTTGATGCATTGGCTTTAAAGGCACCCAAAGCTTCTCCCACATTTACAGGTACAGTAACAATACAATCTCCTTTTAATTTAGGAGCAACATCAGTTACAGCTACTGGAACGGAATTAAATTATATAGCTGGTGTAACATCAGCTATACAAACACAAATAGATAGTAAACAATCAACATTAACAAACTCTGCGGGTTTAGCCGGAGCTTTAAGTGATGAAACAGGTACAGGACCTGTAGTATTTGCTAATAACCCAACTCTTGTTACTCCAACATTAGGAGTTGCTTCAGCAACATCTATAGCTGCAACAGGAAATGTGTCAGGAAATCAATTAACATCAACTATTGCTGATGGTACAGCTCCATTGATTGTTACTTCAACTACTCCGGTAGCTAATTTAAGTATTGGGGGGACTGCTGCAAATGTTACCGGAACTGTTGCTGTAGCAAATGGAGGTACAGGTCAATCGACATATACTGATGGACAATTACTTATTGGAAATTCTACAGGTAATACTTTAACAAAAACAACACTAACTGCAGGAAATGGAATAGATATTACTAATGGTACAGGTTCTGTAACAATTGCAAATAATATTTCTGTAAATCAAGCAATAAATTCTGCAAATCTAACAACATCAAACGGAGCTTATACAACAATAACAGGAATGAGCTTAACTCCGGGTGCAGGAGATTATCTAGTCTTTTTTTCTGGAACAACTTCTAATAATACTGATGGTGAAGCTACTTATTTTTCAGTATTTAGTAATGGAACACAAATAACAAGTTCTCAAGTTGCTCATCAAAACGAACAAAGCACTGAAATTACACCAGTTTCTTTAGTTGGATATGTAACTAATTTAGCTGATGGACAAGCTATTGATGTCCGTTGGCGAGCAACAAATGGAAGTACAGGCAATTTATTTGGTCAAAAACAGATTATTTTACAAAAAGTTAAATAAAAAACGTATTATATGAAAAATTCATTTATAACAATCATAATATTGCTAATATCAATAATTGGATTTGCCCAAAATCAACAAACGGAGCAAAGCTCAAAGCAAACTATTCAGTTATCATCACAAGACGATACTTTACAATACGCCATTGGTGCATTCATTGGTCAGTGGATGGTGAAAAATTCTTTTGAAGTGCAAAATGCCAATTTGTTTTTGCTGGGGATGGATGATGTTTTGCAGAACAAACCACTTGCCGTAGTCGATTCTACCATAACTCCTATTGTTTCGGCATATCAGCTTTCAACGCAAAATGAAAGGAGTCGGCAATTGGAAGAACAACTATTTGCAACATTAAAAGGAAAATCCGGAGTTGGGGCATTACCTGATGGTATTCATTATATTGTTGTTAAAACAGGAACAGGAATCCGACCAAATATTACAGATACAATTGTTTTTCATGCTAAAGGTATTTTCCCCGACGGAACTGTCTTTGAAGATACTTATAAAAAGAAACAGGTAATTACAAATGTATTATCAAATTTAATTCCCGGATTAAATGAAACAATTCAACTAATGCCCGAAGGTTCGGTATGGAGAATTTTTATTCCATCGGCATTAGCATACGGCTCTGCCGGTTTGCCAAATGTGGTACCACCATATACTGCTTTGGTTTTTGATATAACATTAATGGAAGTTAAAAAATAATATAAAAAACCTGTTAGGTCTCATAAACTGAATGAATAACAGAAATAAACATATAAAGAATAATAGCTACAGGGCGCCAAGGTCTTTCGTAAAGACTGGAATTGTTCTGTGCTTTTCTTTGTTGTTTATTCATTCAAATTTGTTGAAAGCTCAGGTTATTAGTAACACCGGTGCTTCTATTTCTATAACAAGCGGAACTGTTGTTGAAAGCGATACTGTTGATAATCAATCTGGAAATATCGACAATGATGGGATAATAAATCTTAGTGCCGATTACAAAAACGCCGGAACAACACATGGAGACGGAAATTATAATATTGCAGGAGATTGGACAAACACAGGTGTATTTAATTGCGAGAATAGTACTGTTCATTTTAATGGCGATAATATTCAGAATATTACTAGTACCACCGGAGATGAAAATTTTCATAATTTAAAAATCAACAATTCGGGTATTTCTCCAAATAATAGAATTGTAATAGCTAATAATGTTAATGTTTCTGATACTCTTTCTATTTCTCAAGGAAATGTAATAACAGGAGTTAATAAATTATACCTTTCTAACCAATCTCCATTATCGTTAGAATATTTATCAATCACCGACAGTAGAGTTATTGGCAAGTTCGAAAGAGGTATAAGCTCTGTTGGAAACTATTTGTTTCCTATAGGAACCGCAGATAATTATAATCCAATAAATATCTATCCGAATGAAACACCCGGACATGCAGGTTCTGTACTAAGCGAATTTATAGAAAGCGATCCGGGAAGCTCAGGTCTTCCATTACCCGACGATAGTGTTGAAGTTTACCAAGCATACGATGATGGTTACTGGAATTTAATTTCGAACTCGGGCTATTCCTGCGAAGATTACAATATAAATTTTAATGCTTCAGGATTCGTATCACCAATTCACGACATCACAAGAGTAATGAGACGTTCAACAGGGAACGACTGGGAATTTGACGGAGTACATAAAGATGCTAACGCTCCTGTTGCTTATCGCGATTCTCTTAAGAAAAATATTTCATCAACCGGAACCGATTTTGGCTTAGGTCATTGTCGTCCGCTTATTTGGGTACAACCGTCTGATATTGCAGTATGTAATGGCGAAGATGCATTTTTTATGGTTGTCGCCAGTGGACGTCGTCCATTAACATATCAATGGCAAGAAAATCAAGGTAGCGGATGGAACAATATTTCCGATGGAGGAATATACTCAGGTACAACAACAGCTCAACTCGACATATCGCCAACAAACCTTATAATGACAGGATACTTATATAGAGTAATAATAAGCGATTTTTATGGAACTCCAAAAACCAGTGATGCTGCAGAATTAATAGTAAACCCACTACCTATTGCTTTTGCTACACCAATGGTAGATACTATATGTAACAACGCTACAACTTACATAAAGCTAACAAGCGATGTTCCGGAAACTAGCTTTTCATTAGAAATATTATATTCGGGAAATATCGAAAATGCCAACTTAACAATAGTTAACGATACTATTATACAACAAACATTAACAAACCCAACAGATACTTTCGATTATGTTGAATATAGAATAATACCAAAAGGGCCAAATCCTACTGATTGCCCAGGTACAGCTGTTATTGCTAGAGTTTATGTAGAACCTACACCAAGAGCAATAGCTACAATTGTACCATTTCGCATCTGTAACGATTCTATTACAAATATTATTCTAACAACTCCAACAGAAATGACAAGCGGAGTAGTTACCTTCGATTATAGCTCTGCAATTACCGGAGGGCTTACAGGTAATAGCTCTAACAATAATCTTGCTAATGGATATACTATTGAGGACACTTTACATAACCCAACATTTACACCTCATACTGCAAAATATACAATAACACCACGAGCTTTAACAACAGTTTGTGCCGATGGACCTGCTATCTATGCTGAAATTACAGTTCATCCAACTCCTTATACATATTTCGATATAACTAATACCGAAGATAGTGTTACTTGTAATAAATATTCAGATGCTTACGCTCAAATAATTGCAGAAAACGGAATAGGAGAATTTGATTACGAATGGAGTAATTCTCAAACTTCTGATGAAGCAAGCGGACTATCTGCCGGATGGTACACTGTAACAGTAACCGACAACATTGGCTGTATAAAAACCGATTCTATATTAATAAATGAACCCGATACTCTTTACTCTCCTATTGGAAATCTGGAAGATAATATTTGCTTTAACTATAAGACAGGGTTTATTCGTATTGACCCAACAGGAGGAAACGGTGGATATAATTACTTATGGTCGACAGGAGCAACTACCGATTCTATTGGAGGATTAGGAGGTGCATGGTACAATGTTACTGTAACAGACTATAAAGGCTGTGTAAAAGACACATCAATACTTATTACAGAACAACCAAATCCATTGCTAAATGTAAAAGGAACAAATATATCATGCCATGGGAATAATGATGGTAGTGCCAAAGCAATACTGTCATTCGCAGCTGACTCGTATCTGTGGTCGACAGGAGAAACTACTCAAATAATATCGGGACTAACAAATACAATGTATTATGTTACTGTAGCATATGGCGAATGTTATATTAGTAAAGGAGTTCAGATAGAAGATCCACCAATATTAACCACAGAAACTAATAGTAATAATATCTCTTGTGCAGGCGATGGCGATGGATACATTAATTTAACCGTAGAAGGAGGAACTTTAGATTATTGGACAGATTATATATATAGTTGGTCTCCCGGCGGAGCAACAAGTCAAAATCCAAACAACCTCTCCGGAGGAATGTATTATGTTACTGTACAAGACGAGAACGGCTGTACAGCAATAGATTCTGCAGTAATAAATGAACCTCCGGATTTTATATCTAATATAAATCCGGAAAATGTTAGGTGTTTTGGAGAAAATAATGGGACTATTGAATTAATTGTTACAGGTGGCAATGGCACTAGCAGTAACTTTGGTTACGAGTGGTCGAATGGCAGCACCAACACTATTCTTAACAATTTAGCACCCGATAATTATGTTGTTACAATAACAGATTCGTTATCTTGTATTTATAAAGATAGCGTAGAAATTACAGAGCCGGACCTTCTTACAACAAATATTAATAGTTCAGATATTTCGTGTTTTGGATATAATAATGGATATGCAGTAGTAAATATTTTTGGTGGCAATGGTGACAATAGTATTATTTGGCAACCTAATAACGAAACAACAGATTCTATATATAATTTAGCTCCTGATGAATATTCTGTATCTGTAACAGATTCTAAAGGATGTAATACAAGCAACTCTGTAGAAATTAAAGAACCCGAAAAAATTAATGTTAATCCTAATCAGACTGATATTTCGTGTTATAATAGCAACGATGGTATTATTAGTTTAAATCCTTCAGGAGGAATATATCCTTATACTTTTATTTGGAATCATAATCCTTTATTATCGGGAGCTGTTGCCAATAATTTATCTGCAGGAAATTATTTAATTACAGTAACAGACAATAATAATTGTGAGGAAAAAACAGAAATAGAAATAACACAACCCGAAAAACTCGAGACAGATGTTTATAAAACAGATGTTACTTGTTTTGGATTTATGGATGGAAGTATTAATCTTAATGTTTCAGGAGGTACCGAAGCATATCAATATCAATGGTCGAATAATGATGCCGCATCTTCTATTTCTATGTTAGATAAAGGGAATTATACGGTTACAATTGAAGATGCTCATAATTGTAGTATCGACACTTTAATTACTATCGAAGAGCCGGACATTTTAGCAATTTCTCCAATATTAACTCCATCATTCTGTCCCGATGTAAGAGATGGAAGTATAGAATTAAATATCTCGGGAGGAAACGGAACATATAATATATACTGGGATATGGATGTTTATGGCGATGATCTTTATAATATTCATTCGGGAAATTATAAAGTTGCAATTACTGATGAAAATCTATGCCGATTAGATTCTGTTATATTGCTTCCTAGTATTTATGATATTTGTATTGAAATACCAAATGCCTTTACTCCAAATAATGACTTAATAAATGACAAGTGGGAAATAAATATGTTTAATCTATACCCAAATGTAATTGTTGAGGTTTTTGATCGTTATGGGAAAAAAGTATTTTACTCAACCGGATACGAAGAGTCACAATATTGGGATGGAACATATAATGGCAAAGAGCTGCCAATGGATTCGTACTATTACATTATATATTTACAAAATGGAATGAAAAGATTATCAGGAGTAATTAGTATTATTAAATAATACCAAAAACAATATCTCGATACTAAAAATAAAACATAATATTAATACAACATTTTTCTAAAATCACGTATATATACAAAACCCTTTTAATAAAAACGAAATATGAAAATTAAAACATTTTTAATTGCCCTGTCTATGTTAATATCCTTTTCCGGATTTTCACAAAATCAATTAATTCATAAGAAAAAAATATATCAATCACCTAAAGGGAAATTATATATAAATAAAGCTTTACCCCTGTATTTATATATATCATCATCGAAAGATATAAATGCTAAAAAATTCCGATTAGAAAGTGAAAATTCTAAGAAATATACAAATCCAATGTATCTGGATACCGAAGGATATAATACCGTTCGCTCTCCGTCGAAAGTAGATACAGTTACAAAAAAAACTATCTATCCTCTCGAAGATATTATTTTCGAAGTTTATTCTGATAGTAAAGCCCCACGAACTAGTATTGACAATACAAATATAATATGCTATAAAAAAAACAATATTAATTATATTGGCAAGAAGCTAAATATAAAATTTAAACAATACGATGCCATTTCGGGTGTTGAAGCAACATATTATTCTATTAACGGTTCTGATTATAAAAAATACAACGAACCAATAATCTTTGATAAAGAAACAGAATATACACTAAAATACTATTCAGTTGATAATGTAGGTAATGTAGAAAAACCACATAAAATAATATACAGCATCGATTTATCGGCTCCAAAAACTAATCTTTCCATCGATAAAGATAAATACAATAATGTTATTTCTTCCAGGTCGAAAATAATTCTTAGTTCGACAGATGAAATCTCGAAAGTTAAGAAAATTCTTTTTCATTTTGACGAGAGCAATACTTACCAATATACTAAACCAATAATAATATCCGGATTAAAAGAAGGAGAGCATAAAATAACATATTATAGTATCGACAATATTAACAATAAAGAAACTGAAAAGGTTTTTTCCTTTTATCTCGATAAGACACCTCCTATGATTATTGATGAAATTCTTGGTAACACTTTTATTGCAAATGGCAAAAAATATTCGTCCGGAAGAAGCCGCATCAAACTTACAACCATGGATAATAAAGCAGGTGTTAAAGATATAAAATACTCAATTAACAATGCTGAGTATATTGAATATACCAAACCATTTTATATTAAACAATCGGGAAAACTATCTATAAAATCTATAGTTACAGATAATGTAAATAATAGAAACACAGTAAACATATTAACCAACAAGTCAAATATTGCATATGTAGATCTATCCGGTCCGGAATTGGGACATAGCTTTGCAAAACCACATTTTACTATTAAGGACACTACTTTTATTCATAAATCAACTAAAATATTTTTATCATCAAAAGATCGCGAATCCGGAATTAACAAAATAGAATATACTGTTGATGATTCTAGTTTAAAAATATTCGATAAATCTTTTTCTATAGCAAATGAAGGTCCTCATAAAATTAATTATACGGCTTACGACAATGTTGATAACAGTAATGTGAATTCGTTTATTTGTTTTGTCGATAATACACCACCCGAAATATTCTTTAGATTTAGTATTCCCTCTGAAGAAAAAAAAGAAATTAATGGTAAATTCGTTGACGTTTATCCTAGTCATGCAATTTTATTTTTATCGGCTACCGATACTAATGTTGGATTAAATAATTTGTATTATTCGGTAAATAACAATACTAAACAAACGTATAGCTCATTAATTGGAGATTTTCAAAGTAATAAACTTTATAAAATCACAATATCTGCATTAGATAAATTAAATAATAAGTGTGAAAAAACAATAGAGTTCTTTATTGAATAATAATAAGCTTATTTATTATATCCTGCCTGAATTCTCGGGCAGTATATAATAAAATAAATTTTTGCTAAAGAAATAATAATCTTAATTATTATTAGAAAATATTAAAACTTACGCAATGAGAATATTTTATAAATTATTTTTTTTTATTCTTCTGTCTTTCATAACTATTTTTAATGCATATTGCCAAACAATACCAATTGAACAACAAAAACTACTTGATACTTACAATAAAAACCTTATAACCGCCCAAACAAACAATAATCTAACTCAACAAGCTAATTATCGTAATAAAATAGCCTATACATATTGGGAAAACAAATTTTATAATAAAGCTATAACGAATTTTACTAAGTCGTTAGAGATAAATAAAAAAATTGGGAATAAGAACGCTCTAAAATCAATAAATTATAATCTGGGTTTAATATCTTCCGATAAAGAAGAATATAATAAAGCATTAAACTACTTTAACGAAGGAATTAGATATTCGCAATTACTACACCAAAAAGAAGGAATTTATTCGGGTTTAATAAATAAAGCCTCAACTTTAAAAAAATTATCGAAAAATAACAAGGCAATTTTATCGTTAAACAAAGCGTATGAACTAGCAAAAGAACTTAATCAGAAAGAGTTAATACGAACTTGTTATGGAATGTTAGCTGAGAATTATGACGCAATTGAAGATTCTAAGAATGCAATAAAATATTACGATCTGTTTGCAGCAATAGATAAACATATAAAAGGAAAAGAAATTACCGAAATAAAAAAACAAAGTAATATAAAGGTGCAAGAAGCACAACAAGAGCAAATAAAACAAGAAAAAGAACTTCATATTACATCGGGCATCCTAAACAAAACAAAAGATTCGTTAAAAATAACTACAGAACTAAATCAATTAAATAAATTAACTATAAAAAAAAGAAATGCCGAATTACGGGCAGAAAGAGCTATTCGTAATAGTTTTATAGGAGGTTTTATTATTATTCTAATCTTTTCGATACTACTATTTATTCAATTTAGAGAAAAGAAAAAAGTTAACAAAAAATTGTCAAGTCAAAATATTAAAATAAATAAGCAAAAAAAAGAAATAGAAATTCAAAGAGATATTGCAAATCAACAAAAACAAAAAATCACAGATAGTATACATTATGCAAAAAGAATACAAGATGCCTTGTTACCACCATCTTACTTTATAAAAAGGGCACTTAACGAATATTTCATTTTATTTAAGCCAAGAGATATTGTTAGCGGCGATTTCTTCTGGCTGATGAACAAAGAAGACAAGCTTATTATTGCTGCAGCCGATTGTACCGGACATGGAGTGCCCGGAGCATTCTTAAGTATGCTTGGCACATCTTTTCTTAACGAGATAACAAATAAAATTGTTGATAATAAACATATTCAATCATTACAAGCAAATGAAATATTAAATCAGTTACGTACCTATATTATCGATTCTCTACATCAAAATACCTTAAATAACGAATCGAAAGATGGTATCGATATTGCTCTTTGTATAATTGATTTTAAAAATAAAAAAATTCAATATTCAGGAGCTCACAATCCATTAATTCTTATTCGTAACAACGAACTTATTCAAATAAAAGGAGATAGAATGCCTGTTGGAATTCATAAAAATTTCGACAAATCGTTTACAAACCATGAATTAGAGATTTTCGATGACGATATTTTTTATATTTTCTCTGATGGATATTCCGATCAAATTGGAGGCATAAATGAACAAAAATTTATGTCGAGAAATTTTAAAAACTTATTGTTAAAAATTCACGACAAACCAATGGAAGAACAAAGACAAATTCTTGATACCACTATTGAAGACTGGAAAGGCAACTATCAACAAATCGACGATATTTTGGTCATGGGTTTTAAACCTCAAATAATGAAACAATATGTGCCGGTTTCTAAATCATACAACTGGAGCAAATACACTATCCTTATTGCCGAAGATTTAGATATGAATTTTCTCTTCCTTTCTGAAGGATTAAAAACAACCGGAATAAAAATTATTCGAGCAAGAAACGGACAAGAAGCTATTGATATTTGTAAATCGGATGATACAATTGATTTAATATTAATGGATATTAATATGCCACAAATAACAGGTTTCGAAGCTACACAGATAATTAAAAAAGAAAAAAACATACCAATTATTGCTCAAACAGCATTAAGTATAGACGAAGCTAATGAAAAAGCCGAAAAAGCCGGCTGCGACGACATTATATTTAAACCAATAAGATTAAAATTATTTTTATCTACTATAAATAAATACCTAAACTAAAATGGAAAAATTAATTTTTAATGGAAATATCGATACTCCTAACATAATTCTAGATAAAGAAAATGGGAAATTTGAAATCTCAGGAAAATCGTTTCCTGAAGAAACAAAAAGATTCTACGAATCTGTTATAAAATGGCTTATTGAATATTCTAAAAATCCAAATCAAAAAACTGATTTTTTTTTTAAGATGGATTATTTTAACTCATCAACATCAACTATTTTTCTCGAAATATTATATCTATTAGATAAATGTTATAAAGAAAACAACGATATAATAATTCATTGGCATTTTCTGGAAATTGATGACGACATAAGAGAAGCCGGAGAAGAATTCGAAGAAATGCTTAGTGTTCCTTTTGAATACAAAGCCATAAAAGGAATATAATATATCTTTTAATTAAATCGAAAATCAGCCTATAACCCGGACAGAGTCATTTGACCTGTCTGAGTTAAATTGTTAGTAACAACCTGAGTTCGATGTAAGCTTTGCCCACAGTTTAACAAGCAATAAATATCTAAATTGAGTACATCTGTAAAAATACGGTTATTGAGCTTATAAAAATAACAATATATAAAGCTCTATGTTGTCTTCTTATATCGGAATACAGCTAAACTAAAAACTGCTAAAGCATAAAAAGCAAGACTTATAGCATCTTTAGATAAATCTGCAAATGTCGATCCTTTTAATACTATCATTCTAATAGCCTTAATAAAATAACAAACAGGATTAAAGCGATTTACTATTTGTGCCCATTTAGGCATACTCTCTATCGGAGTAAAAATACCACTCATTAAAATAAATGTAAGTAAAATAAAATAGCTTAAAAACATTACTTGCATCTGATTTTCTGTAAGAGTCGATAATAACAAGCCTATACCTAATGCCACTAACAAATAAATTGCAGCAAATCCAAAAAGAGTAAATAAACTTCCTTCAATATGTAAGTTAAATAATATTCGACCTAAAGTTAGTCCGAATGCAAGTTCAAACATAGCAATTATCCAAAACGGAAGCAATTTTCCAATAAGTAAATGATGTTTTCGTATCGGTGTTACATTAATTTGTTCAATTGTTCCCATTTCTTTTTCGCGTACAATATTTAAAGCCGTTAGAAACATACCAATAACTGTTACAAGAATAACTAAAATTCCGGGAGTCATATAAATTTTATAATCTAACTCGGGATTATACCAGAACAAAGTTTGAACATTTAATTCAGAAACTTGTTGGTATTTAGCATTACGAATTTGGGGTATAATTTGCTTATTATAGTCTGCAACAATAGAGTTAGTATAAAGTGTAATTAAGCTAGCCGATGTATTATTAATAGCATTTACAAGCACTTGCACGTCAACCGATTTATTATTTACAAGGTCGAATTCAAAATTTTTTGGTATATTCAATACAATATCCGATTTATTAGCATATAAATCCGACACCGCAGCACTAACACTCTCGTTACTATACGATACATTATAATACGGAGACCCAACGAACTTGCTAATTAATTGCTGTGAACTTGAACTCATATCGCGATCGAGTATAGTAATATCTATATTTTTCATTTCCATATTGGCAGCAAAAACAAGCACTACCAACTGTAGTATTGGCATAATAAATATTATAGGCAACATAGTACGATTGCGAAATATCTGAATAAATTCTTTACGAAGTATGAAGGAAATAGTTTTCATCTGTTTCTATTTTCACATTTTATTAATCTGCTAACAATTGATATTTTACCTTTAAAAATTCTTGTTTTTGCTTACTCTATATAATTCATTTTTTAATAACTTTTTCAAGTTTTACATTTATTCAAGACGCATTTTAAATTTTTTCACACTCATAATTATAAAAAATATAATCATAGCGATTATTATTAAAGTCTCTTTCCACACATAAAGTAAACCTGTCCCTTTAATCATAATATTTTTTACAATAATAATAAACCACCTTGGTGGCATAAAAAGACTGATTACTTGTAATATTTTTGGCATATTCTCTATCGGAAAAATAAATCCGGAAAGTAAAACAGTAGGTAACATTAATGCAAAAAGCGAAATAGACATAGCTACTTGCTGAGTTTTACTAATTATAGAAATAAATATCCCAAGCGAAAGAGCCAATAAAATAAATAAGAAACTTTCTCCCAACAATAATATTAAACTCCCTTTTAGCGGTACACCAAATACCATATTTCCCAAAATAATTATTGTAAGAGCATTAACAAACGAAAGAAAAACATATGGTGTAACTTTTCCAAGAATTATCTGAAAAGGTTGTAATGGCGAAACAAGCAACACTTCCATTGTACCCATTTCTTTCTCGCGAGCAATACTAATTGACGTCATCATAGCCGAAATTAGCATAAGAATCATAGCCATAATACCGGGAACAAA
Organism: uncultured Bacteroidales bacterium; assembly: GCA_964504155.1. GTDB lineage: Bacteria > Bacteroidota > Bacteroidia > Bacteroidales > UBA12077 > CAZDCZ01. Next base: position 12,482 of record CAZDCZ010000013.1, read on the forward strand.
CATAAAAACACTATCTAAATCGGGATTAAACATCATTCTACTTTCAATATTTACTCCTAATTTCATTGTTCTATCTTTAGCAATTTGCCTCTGATAAGTTCTAATTACTCCTTGAGTATATTGATTTACTAAATTGCCCATATTTGGATCGCTTGCATCTATAAGCAATTGAATATGACCAATTCCGTACTTTTCGAGATTTTCATTTATTCCTGCTTCAAATAATATTACCTCACGAATATTTCCTTTTTTAAATAAATTTTCTGCTTCATTTGGAGAGTTTAGAATTTTTTCGACAATAAAATATCCCGAAGACTCGAGCTTATGTACTAGATTTTGAGAAAATTCAGAAGGCGTTGGATCATAAATAGCAATTTTTACATCTTTTAAATCATTAGTTATAACATACCCAAAAAGTAATATTTGCACTATTGGAATCCCGAAAAGAATAATAAGAGTCCGTTTATCGCGAAATATATGATAAAATTCCTTTCTTACAAATGCATAAAATTTTCTCATCTTCTCGGTTTTTATATTTTCTCTTCAGATGAAGACCTAGCTAGCTTAATAAATACTTCGTTCATGTTTTTTGCTTTATATTTATTAATTAAGTCAAGAGGTTTTCCTACTTCTCTAATTTCTCCATTTACCATTATCGATAATCTATTGCAATATTCTGCTTCATCCATATAATGAGTAGTAACAAAAACTGTAATCCCTTTGTGAGCAGCTTCATAAATCAACTCCCAAAACTGACGACGAGTAATTGGATCGACACCCCCTGTGGGTTCATCGAGAAAAACAATGGCAGGATTGTGAATTACAGCAATACTAAATGCTAATTTCTGTTTCCAACCAAGCGGTAAAGATCCTATTTGCTTATCGCGAACATGAGTAAGATTTAGTTTTTCGAGTAAATTCGTTGCTTCCTTTTTTATATCTTTTCGCGACATGCCATATATTCCTGCATAAAATTGTATATTCTCCCACACTGTAAGGTCGTTATAAAGAGAGAATTTCTGACTCATGTATCCAATATTTTGCTTAATCTTTTCTGTCTCGGTATAAACATCATATCCTGCAACTGAAATATCCCCATCGGTAGGCTTACTCAAGCCACACAATATTTTTATTGCAGTAGTTTTCCCTGCTCCATTTGCACCTAGAAATCCAAAAATCTCACCTTTGAATACTTCAAAACATAAATTTTTATTTGCAGAAAACGAACCAAATTTTTTTGTAAGATTCTTAACACTTATAGCTATTTGTTTATTCGTTGTCATTATTTTTCAATTTTCTATTTCTTAAATTTACATCAGATACATAAATACATCTTCTATTCCTGCTTTTGTTTCACAAATTTCAATTTTCTCGTGTCCTTTAGTTTTTAAATAATCTTTAATATTTAGAATGTCGAGATTATCGTTATTAAGAATAAGATGCAGATGCTGTCCGAATGGGAAAACAGAATATGTAAACTCCGATTTTTTAAGATCTTCAAGTAAGCAATAAATATCTTGCGTTTTAACTGCAAATATTTTTTTGGGGAACGAATTTACAATAGTCTCAGGAGTATTTACTTTAAGCACTTTACCCTTCTGCATAAGGGCAACTCTGTCGCATAGCGATGCTTCGTCCATATACGGTGTACTAACAATAATTGTAATTCCTGTGCTTTGAATTTTCTTTAACAGTTCCCAAAATTCTTTTCTCGACACTGCATCAACACCGGTAGTAGGTTCATCAAGAACTAAAATTTCGGGTCGATGGATTAATGCACACGAAAGAGCTAATTTTTGTTTCATTCCTCCGGAAAGTTGTCCGGCTAATCGTTTTTTAAAAGGAGCAATTTGTTCATAAACATCTTTTACTAAATCGTAATTTTCTTCAATAGTGCTACCAAAAACATTAGCATAAAAACTTAAGTTCTCTTCAACACTTAAATCGGGATATAAAGAAAATCGCCCGGGCATATATCCAATATTTTTGCGTATGTTTTTATAATCACTTACAGTATCACAATTATTCATGCTAATACTTCCCTCATCAGGAACCAACAAAGTAGTCATCAGGCGCATAAGAGTGCTTTTGCCGGCTCCGTCCGGTCCAATAAGTCCAAACAACTCGCTATCGTCTATGCTCAAATTAATATTTTGTAAAGCTTTTACTTTAGCAAACGATTTTGAAATGTTACTAATTGAAATCATTTTCTATTTATTTTTAACTGTTGGCTGTTGTTTATTTGTTTATTGCATATTGTATCATTCGTAATTAAATTCTCCGCAATTAAAATTTAACTTCTGCCGGCATTCCTATTTTATATCGTCCATTAGTATTTTTCACTTTTATTTTAACGGCATATACCAATTTAGTTCGTTCTTTTCGAGTTTGAATAATTTTGGGAGTAAATTCGGCCATGTTTGCCACCCACATTACTTTTCCTTTATCTTCATATAATTTTCCATTTTCGATATCGCTTATTACGGTTACCTCTTCCCCATTTCTTACTTTATGTAAAATTTCACCATCAACATATACTCGTAGAATAAGGTTTCCCGATGGAGCAATTTTATACAAACTCATACCGGGAATAACATTTTCATGATTTTTTTTATAGTACTTAAGTACAAAGCCATCTATTGGATTAATTATTTTACAATCGTTAATTTTAGCATCAAGGATTGCTATTTTTGTATTAAGCACATTTATTTCTTGTAAAACAGACGATTTTTGTGTTTTAAATGATTTTAACCTAGCTTTTGTGATATTTACTTTCCCTTCTATTTCGTCGAGTTGTTGTGGGGTTGCAGCCTTAGTTTTAACTAAAGTGCTAATACGCTGCTTAGTTTTCTCTGCCAATATAAGTTCCTGTTCTACAACAAGATATTGAGCATCAATATTATCTGCTTTCTTTTTTACAGAATTAATACTTGCCCACAATTGTTTTTTCTGCAAATAAAGTTGTAATGTATCAATAATTCCAACTTGCTCCCCTTTTAGATATGTTAAACCTTCGGTAATATTAAATTCGAGCAATTCGCCTTGTCCTTTTGCCGATACAAGAATATCGTCAGCTTCAAAATTTCCAAAAGCATCTGATTGTTTTTCTCCCTCGTTGCAAGCTGCAAATAACAGAGAAATTGCTATAATTATTGCAAATTTTATTTTCATAATAGTCTTATTTTTCCATTATTATTTGTAAATTAATTTGTGATTGAATAAGTTTAATAGCGTGTATTTCTTTTGTAATACATGCTGCCGATTCTTTAAAAAGCTCATCGACATAAGCCGATGATGTTACGGTTCCTTGTTTTAACCGAGAATTATAATCCTCAGTGATTTTTTGTCGCAAATCGATAATTTCCTTATCTCTCATTACCAATATTTCATACTTTTCAATATCATTAATATATTGTTGAGACATAATATCAACTTGTTGCAAAAACTGTTCTTTTTGATAATCAATCATTTGTTGACTATAAACAAGTTTCTTTCTCTGATATTTATTAGTATTCCGGTCGAAAATATTCCATGCTACTCGTGCTCCTGACATAAACCAACTATCGGCTTCTGTTTTAAGCATATTTAGTCCGGGTTTACCGTATCCGGCCTGAGCAAAAGCATTAAATACAGGCATACGATTTTTCTTTAACAACAAATTGCCGGCATCAAACGACTTCTTCTGAAGCTCAAAAACAGTTAATTTCTGCCGTTGACAATTTTCAGGAATCTTGGGTTCAGGAATTATTAAACTATCGTTAATTCTTATATTCATTCCGGTAATCACATTCAACATACTAATTATACTACTCGTTTGTTTTTGTTGTTCTGTTAATTGTTGTTCAACACTTAGTTTTTCAACTTTTAATACATTATAATTTGCCTCTCTAACCACACCTTGATGAACAGCTGAATTAATTTCTTCCATTTTTTCTTTTAGAGTAGCAATTAGTTTTTTTGTAAGCCTTATTTGTTTTTGCGATAAAATAAGTCCAAAATATAGGCTCGAAACATGTTTTTTTACCTCATAAAAAGCCTCCTCGGTTTGTGCTTGCAACAGAGATATTTCTATATTACTCTTTTTTCTCATTGCTTTTGTTCGTCCCCCATCCCAAATAAGCTGATTAATTTCTAAAAAAGCCTTATACTGATCTTTTGAAGGTTTATCGATATTAATCATTGGCAAGTCTATATCAACACCAACAACATCTGACTGCCAACCGACTTGCGCATTTACATTTATCTCAGGTAAATAATTATTTCTAAGAATTACTTGTTCTAAACTATCTAATTTTATAAGAATAGCTTTTTGTTTAATAGCAGGCATATTATCATAAGCTTTTTGCCAACATTTTTTCATGGTAACCGCTTGCTGAGCAACAAGGAATCCCGGGAGGAGTAATAAGAATATTAAATTTATAAAAGTCTTCATAATAACTGTTTTATTAATATTTTAGGCAATTCAAAATAAATTCGGGCAAGCTCTTTTTTCTCTCTTCAAGAAAATCACAATATGCTTCTTCATCGTTATCGAAAAATACATGATTCAATAAAGGCTTAGCAGCAAATGGGAAAACACATAATCCAATAATATTAATCATAAGATTTTTAATTTGTAAGACCGGCAAATCCATGCCTGTTTGCAAATTATTTAAAATAACTTTCGAATCGAAGCCTGCAGAACTTAACTTCTCGTACAAATTTTCCGGATCGCGTTGAATCTCCTGCAAAATAAAAAGAGGTAAAAACGAATTATGCTGAAGAACTATAATATATTCGTTTACAAACATTTTTATTTTTTCATCGAGAGTTTTTTTATTATCTAATAAAATATTAAGTTTTGGTACTAATTGCGAAAAAGATTCAATAAATATTCGTTCGAAAAGTTTATCCTTACTACGAAAATAATAATGTAACAATGCTTTATTTATTCCTGCTTCGTCGGCAATTTCCTGCATACGCGCACCATTCATACCCTTATGAGTAAATAGCTTATGTGCAGCATCCAATATCTTTTGTTCTGTTAAATTTTTTGGCATTTTACTTTTTGGTTTAACTGTTTGGTTAATACAAATATCCAAAACATTTTTCAATTATTCAAACATTTTAACCATTTAGTTAATTTTTTAATCCGATTAATTCACACTAAACGCAAATAGTTAAATGTAACATGCTACATTTAAGGTAGTTACACAAAATTAATAAACACAAAAAATAAAGAATCAGAAGCAATAAAAAAAAACTCTAAAATAACCATAAAACAAATACAGAAAAAAACGGGCTTAACATATTGAATTAAGGATGATTGTAAATAAATCTAGCCAAATAACTAAAAACTAGTTATTTTCTTCATCTGTACATAAATTAATTATATTGAGTTTACCTTCAGTATGTTCAAGGAATGCATTGCTTTTCTCCAATATCAGTTGCATTTCATCCATAGTTGCACCTAAAATAGTAGCACTGAATTCATGAGCACGAGTAAGCATTCGAATATAGGGCTTTGGCTCTCGTTGTCTTGTAAGTTTCCTCAATGCACCCAAATAATCATCACGGTAAACTGTTGGTATTATTATTTTTGCTTGTTTTGCAGCTGTTAATTCTGCATTCATCATTACCCTTGCAATGCGTCCATTTCCATCTAGAAAAGGATGAATTTCACTTAAAACAAACATTATATATGCTGCTCTTGCAAATGGATGTTTAATAGCTTGGTAAAAATCAAAAGCCTTTATTATAGTACCTTTTACAAGATTGATATCAACAAAAGCCATTTGTCCTGCAAAATTATTTTGATCCTTGAATTTGCCTGGACTCTTATCTAGTCTGGCTCTTAGTAAACCTTCATGCCTATATTTTAAAATATGAAGAAGCTCTTCTGCCGATTTTGGAATAATACTCATTTCTTTAAGATTGGAAACAATTTGATATGTTCCTAATACGTCATGAGAGTCTTCATTTCTAGCAAAAATAGGCTTTTGAGTTGTTATAATTTTTTTAGCATCGTCAATTTTGAACACTGTTCCTTCAATATAATTTGAAAAAAAACTTTCAAAAAAAGCAAAATTTCTAAATGCTTTAATACTAATATTCTTTTCCTCTCGGAATTTAAATTCATGATTATTTAGTTCTCGAAATAAGAGCTCAAAAAGCTCTACTCTAGCCGGATCATAAGGCATACCAAATACCCTTGCTGTAGCAATGGGAGATTTTAATATTTTTGATGGATGGGTTGTAAGTAGTGCACTAATTATCTTGCTGAGTTTTAAAAACTCCTTTTGCAATCCCAGCTTTTCAGAAATCAATTTGGCTTGGTCTCTTAGCTTATTTAATTCTTCTTCTCCATTTATTCTAATAACTTGTTCTAAGCGTTCTTCAATTTCAGGAAAGGATAGTGTTTTGGAATCAGCTCCTAGTTTCCTTGATGTTTGAAGGTTTTCTAAAAATGCTCTTTCTTGTTGAGATGTATATAATTCACCAGATAATGGATTATCTCCTTCAATTGCTCCTGTTCCTTCTAAGAATCGAATAGTTATACCCGGAAGTGTAGCCTTTCGAGTATATTTATATGTAAGAAACAATTGCCCTGATGAAGTCGGCTCATATTCAAAAGCAGATCTATGGCTTAATAAAGCTCCCGGATATAAATGACCTAAGATAGAAAATAAGTTTCTTCTTACTATTTTTTCAGGACTATCATCAAAGTTTGTTGAGTATAACCTAGGTGCTATTTTTCTTATCTTTCCTTCTTTCTCAAGTTTAGATATTTGCTTAGAAATAGTAGAGTCGGATGAGCCATAAATAATTTCTTGTAAGTGAATCTGTATTTTTTTTCCCATTAAAAGCTGTTTTTAATTCAAGAACGGAAAATATTTTCCACTAAAACAAAGATACTGGAAAATATTTTCTAAATAAGCGAAAAGAAAAAAAATTCCATTAAGAAGTCTATTTTCATGTAAATAAGAAAATAATTTCCATTAATACACTATGAAATAGAAAATAATTTCCATTAACATTCTTTATTCTAAGATCAATTTCTCCAACATCGAAGTATTCAT
>CAZDCZ010000013.1:19639-43256 GCA_964504155.1 uncultured Bacteroidales bacterium
TTTCCATTAACATTCTTTATTCTAAGATCAATTTCTCCAACATCGAAGTATTCATCTTTCGGAATAGCCCCGCTGGCGCAGATTTACAATCCGTGCCTTTTACATTCCTATCTATATATAATTAACTTTTGTTCTTTTCTCGTAAATACATCTATTCAACCAGCAATTGTTAATGTTACAAAGTCTGCCTTGCCGGTTGGCAGGTATGCTTTATCATTATCTCGTATCTTATATTTATCGGACATTTTTTTTATTTTCATTTATTCATTAGCCCGGATTACAAATCCGCGCTAGCGAAGTCAAATAAATTAAGTTTTTAGTTGGTTTTACAGCACCCTGCGGCAAGCTCAGGATTCTATCAATATTTTAAAGAATAAGGCTTTACAATAAAAAAAAAGCCGCCAGAAAAAATCTAGCGGCTTGCTCCTCATTCTGGACTCGAACCAGAGACCCTCTGATTAACAGTCAGATGCTCTAACCAACTGAGCTAATGAGGAATTTTTAATACTATCAACACCATTTTGTGTTAATTGCGTGGCAAAAGTAAAATCTTTTCTTAATTATACAAAACATAAACGAAAAAAATTTCATCTTTTTTATATCTTTTTTATTATTTACCTAAATATCTGATAGTTTAAAAAACTATTTTTTTCGTTTTATTAGCATTAATAAATAGAAAAAATAATAATCTATTACAAAAATTAAAGAAATCAGCTATTATACTCTTGCTATAGATGCAAATATTCTTTTTATTTCCTTATTATTTCACAACAGGATATCCGAATATTACAAAAATTCATTCGCAGCTTTCAACGTTAATCTTATGTTTCTCTCTAAACAATTTTGCTTTTTCTTATTTTGAATTAAAGGGTACTCAGCACCAAACACTCATGTTTCAAGACCTAACAATTCGACTGCAAACATTACTATATGCTGCTACAACAATAAGATTGGCAGAATCGGAATAATTTTACCGAAAAGATGCTTACACAGACATAATTAGAGCAAGCTAATTAGTATTACTATTGTAATATTTCAACAGGTCATTGTATAATTATTATAGTATTTTTGTGATGAAGAAAATAAATATTAGATTAAATATATTTGTTATTGCATTTATAGTTTTAAAAGCTCTAAAAATATTGTATTTTTGAACACTTATTCGAACAATAAAAACATATTACAATGTACGGAAAAATAAAAGAACATTTACAAAAGGAACTGGCAGACATTAAAAATGCCGGATTGTATAAAAGTGAAAGAATAATTACTACTTCACAAAAAGCCGATATTAAAATAAGCACAGGCGAAAGTGTTTTGAATTTTTGTGCAAATAATTATTTAGGCTTTTCAAATAATCCACGACTTATAGAAGCTGCAAAAAGAGGACTAGACGAAAGAGGCTACGGAATGTCATCGGTTAGATTTATTTGCGGAACACAAGATATACACAAAGAGCTAGAAGCAAAAATAGCTGATTATTTCGGCACCGAGGACACAATTTTGTATGCTGCATGTTTCGATGCCAATGGAGGAGTATTTGAGCCTTTATTATCGAAAGAAGATGCAATTATCTCCGACAGCTTAAATCATGCATCAATAATTGATGGTGTACGTTTATGTAAAGCACAACGATACAGATATAAAAATGCCGACATGGACGATTTAGAAGAACAACTAAAAGTTGCCCAAGCACAACGATTCAGAATTATTGTTACCGATGGTGTTTTCTCTATGGACGGAAACGTTGCTCCAATGGACAAGATTGTTGAACTTGCAGAAAAATACGACGCCATGGTAATGGTTGACGAATGTCATTCTGCCGGAGTAGTTGGAAAAACTGGCCGTGGTGTTACCGAACTATTTAATGTACGCGGAAAAGCTGATATTATTACCGGAACTTTAGGAAAAGCATTCGGTGGTGCTATTGGTGGTTTTACAACAGGTAAAAAAGAAATTATTGAATTGTTGCGACAAAAATCTCGTCCTTATTTATTTTCAAATTCTATTCCTCCTTCAGTGGTTAGTGCAAGTTCTGAGGTTTTCGATATGTTAAAAGAATCGAACGAAATTCACGACAAACTTATTGATAACAGAGATTATTTTAAAGAAAAAATGATGAATGCCGGATTCGACATTAAACCCAGCAAATCGGCTATTCTTGCAGTTATGTTATACGATGCAAAATTATCGCAAGACTTTGCTGCGAAATTACTCGAAGAAGGCATTTACGTTATTGGATTTTATTTTCCGGTTGTTCCTAAAGAACAAGCAAGAATAAGAGTACAAGTATCGGCAGGACACAATAAAGAACAACTAGATAAGGCTGTTAAAGCATTTATTAAAGTTGGAAAAGAAATGAATGTAATAAAATAAAACTACATTTCTACAATATAAAAAGAATCGACAAATTGTCGATTCTTTTTTTCATTTTACCGCTGTACCGCGCAAAACGGCTCATCGAAAAAGTTAGATTATTAAGCCTGCCGAAACAAAAATCTCTCTACAATACTAAAACAAACCGTGAATTTGCGCATCTATTTTATTAATAATTTCTCCAAGATCGTGTTGATTTTCTGAATAATTAATATTATCAACATCAATAATTAACAGCTTACCTAATTTATAAGTATTAATCCATGCCTCGTATCTTTCATTCAATCGTTTTAGATAATCGAGACGAATAGAATTTTCGTATTCGCGACCTCGCTTTTGTATCTGATTTACTAATGTAGGAACCGAACCGCGTAAATAAATAAGTAAATCGGGAGGTTTAACTAAAGATGTCATTAAATTAAACAGAGTATAATAATTTTCGAAATCTCTTGTCGACATTAGCCCCATAGAATGCAAGTTTGGAGCAAAAATATATGCATCTTCATAAATAGTTCTATCTTGAATAACTGTTTGTCCTTTTTTTCTTATATCTAAAATCTGATTAAATCGACTATTTAAAAAATAAATCTGCAAGTTAAACGACCATCTTTGCATATCTTCGTAAAAATCGTTTAAATATGGGTTTTCATCAACATCTTCGTAATGGGCTTCCCACCTATAATGTTTAGCAAGCAATCCTGCCAATGTTGTTTTTCCCGACCCGATATTTCCTGCAATAGCAATATGCATTCCTGTTTTTTCATTCATCATAGAAATGTTTTTATTAATCTAATAAATTCTACCTTTTTTGATTAAATAATGTTGGGGTATTCTCAAATAAAGATGGATAATCATCGTCAAATTTTTTTAATACAGAAGTAATAATTACCTCGCGCATAAATTTCGATTTATTTTGGATTTTATATTTCGCGCAATAATAATCCATTGCCTGCAACTCTCTTTCGTTAAACAAAATAGATTTTCTATATACTCGTTTTAACTTATTGTCTTTCTTATTATTTTGTCTTTTCACAAAAAAAAATATTATTTTCTTTTTCTATATATATTAACAGAATTGCTATCTTGTAAAAAATAATAATTCTGTTCAACTCTACTATTTATTATATTGCTATTAATTAGCAATTCATCTTTATTATAATTCTTAGTATCATAACTCATTATTTTTTCGGCTTTATAATAAACAAGCTTATTATTAAAAATCTGAAATTCATTAATATTTAATAATGGATATGTATTTATTAACGCCCCATACCTATCGAAATTTAATATTCCTACAGCTGGAATACTAATATATACATAATTATTGTTTTCTTCTATATATAAGATGTCCTTTTCTATTTCGTCGTTATTAAAAAAATAACTAATTGATATGCTTTTGTGTTTCAATTGCAGATTACTATCGAAATACAACAACTGAAATTTTCGGCTGTCGAAAATCCAAAAACCTCCGTTTTTTGATGTACAAACAGCTTTGCAGTTAATAAGATTTAAATTGTCGAGATTTACAGGTTTGCTAATTGGCGATAAGGTATTATCAAGAATAATAAATTGATTAAAATCTTTATAATAAGCTAATATTCTAAGAGGATTAGTAACATCGAGAGATGATATATTTCCTAGAAATTCGTTATTGTAATGGTACTTTTGTCCGCTAATAAAATTTTGCTTGTCGATATTTGCACCATCAACTAAGTAAATATTGTTAAGATAATCTGTTTTAAAAAAATCGCCCTTAAATTCAATTTTTGATATAAGCTCTCCTATTTCATTTCCGGAGAATGTAATGCTAAAAAATACAAATATTAAATTCAGAACTTTAATCATTACTCTTTATTCATCTTTAATAATTCATCAATATATTTTCTGTTATTTGCCAATCGTGGAACTTTATTTTGCCCTCCAATTTTTCCTTTTTGTTTAAGCCACAAATAAAATAAATTTTCTTTTGCGATATTTACTATAGGCATATCTAAATTATAATTTTTATATCTTTTAGCTTCGTAATCGGAATTTATTTCTTGTAAAGATTTATCGAGCAGTTCGGTAAAGACCTTAATATCAATTGGTTCGTTCTCAAATTCAATAATCCATTCGTGCGCTCCTTTTTTATCTGAATCCATAAATACCGGAGCAGCAGTATATTCTTTTATAACAGCCCCTGTACTTTTACAAGCTTTTTTCAAAGCTTTCTCTGCATTATCAACAATTACTTCTTCGCCAAAGGTATTAATGAATTGTTTTGTTCTTCCCGAGATTTTTATTTTATGCGGATATAAAGATGTAAACACAACAGTATCTCCAATTACATATCGCCAAAGACCGCCATTTGTAGTAATAACAAGAGCATAATTTTTGTTTAAATCTACTTCTTCTATGGTAAGCACCTTCGGATTTTCATCGTTAATATTTTCTACAGGAATAAACTCATAAAATACTCCATAATCAAGCATTAACAACATATCGTCTCTGGTTGGATAATCTTGAATAGCAAAAAATCCTTCGGATGCATTATAAGTCTCGAGATAATTCATTTTTTTCGAAGGAATAAACTTTTCAAATTGCTCTCTGTAAGGGTCAAAACTTACTCCTCCATGAGTAAACAATTCAAGATTTGGCCATATTTCGAGTATATTATTCTTTCCTGATTTATTAAGAATATATTTTATTAAAACTAACGCCCACGATGGAACTCCTGCAATGCTAACAACATTCTCGTTATATGTAGCTTTATAAATCTTCTCTAGTTTTTCTTCCCATTCGGGCAACAAAGCAATTTCTTGACTAGGGGTTTTCAAGAACGTTACCCAAAAAGGGAGATTTTCTATTAAGATTGCGGACAAATCGCCATAATACGATTTGTTATTAAAATTACTAATTGCATGACTTCCACCCAAAGTAAGACTTTTGCCTGAAAATATTTCTGTTTCGGGGTAATTTATCGTATAAATAGCTAGAATATCCTTACCTCCACGAAAATGACAATCTTCCAAAGCATCTTTACTTACAGGAATAAATTTACTTTTATCGTTAGTAGTTCCCGACGATTTTGCAAACCATCGAATTTCTCCGGGCCACAATATATCTTGTTCGCCATGTCGCAACCTATCGATATGTGGTTTTAATGTTTCGTATGATTGAATAGGAACCCTGTCTTGAAATTGTTTTATGCTGGTAATAGAATTGTAATCGTACTTTTTCCCCCATTCAGTATCCTTTGCTTTATTAAGCAATTTGAATAACGATTCTTTCTGCACATCGTATGGAAACTTCTTAAAAAGATCTATCTGATACATCCTTTTAAAATTTAACCATGTAACAAGGGAATTAATTATTGGCATAATTTTAATATTTAATAAATCATTCCCAAATATAAATAATATTTAAATATGGACTTAATTATTTTGAATTCAAATTTCAACAATTTTTATTTATAAATCCGAATCTATAAAAATATTAGTTTTTTATTTATATAAACTTATTATAAAATTTATCGTCGAAAGCATTAGAATTAATTATAATGAGTTTAATTTTTCTATTGCTTCTAATAATTTTTCTTCAGAATGGGCAAAATTTAATCCTAGAATTTTATTATCAACCAAATCGTGATAAAAAACGGATAAAGGGAATAAGGCCAACGATTTTTCATTAATCAGTTTCATTACAATATCTGTATCTTTTTCGTCGCAAATATTTTTATAACTAATTAATTGAAAGAAAGTAGAATTAGAATCTAATACCTTTAATTTCGAATTTTTAAGATTTTTATTTACAAAATCTTTCTTTTTTTGGTAAAAATCAGAAATAGCCGAATAATCGATTTTGCATGTTTCTAAATATTCTGCCAAAGCATATTGCAAAGGGCTATTTACCGAATTTATCTGATACGAATGAGTTTCGCGTATTTGGCGTGTAATTTTTTCAGGAGCTAAACAATATCCGATTTTCCATCCCGGAACATTAAATGTCATAGCAAAAGACGAAACAATAATAGTTCTTTGTGCTAAATCTTTACATCTTGCAAGGCTTTGATGTTTTTGATTGTTAAATATTATGTGTTCAAAAACTTCGTCGCTTAAAACAAGTATTTGGGTGCCATTAGTTATTCTTTTTAGTTGTTCAAGATCGTCTGCGCTAAAAATTGCTCCTGTAGGATTATGAGGAGAATTAACTACTATTAATTTTGTTCGTGTATTTATCATCTTTTTTACCTCATTCCAATCGATATGAAAATCGGGTAATTTAAGTTGAACAAATACAGCTTTTCCTCCATTATTTTCTATTGCGCTAACGTAATTATTGTATGTTGGCTCAAAAATTATTACCTCATCACCATCGCCAATAACAGAACTAATAATAGTATATATTGCTTGTGTAGCACCTGCTGTAATTGTAACTTCGGTTTTGGGATTGTAAAAATTAGAATATTGTCTTTCTACTTTTTTCGATATTGCCTCACACAATTTCGGCAAACCATTTACTTGAGAATATTTATTATATCCTTCGGTAATATATTTAGCACCAAGATTTGCCAATTCAACAGGACAATCGAAAAAAGGCGACATATGTGCCAAATTACTAATGTCTTTTTTGTCGGCAATAATATTCGAAATTATTGTATATATATCTTTCCCTTTACTTAAAAAACTATCTTTTATCATATTTAAAAATAAAAATGAAGTGCAAATTTAATTAAATCTTACATATTATTACAATGAATTTATTAACCGAGATTAATAATTTTTTTTATGCTCAATGAAATACTTCTTGCAAAACCGATAAAGATTTAATACTCTTGACATTATTAATATGTACACTATAATAATCAACAATACGTTCTAAAAGTATTTTTCGATATTTATAATTCATATCTAGATTTTCGCATTGATTTTCGGAATATTGAATAAATTTATGTAATAATATGCTCGATTGTTCATCCATACTAAATGTATGCACAGGCTTAATTTGTTTGAAACTTGCATTCTTTATATCAAAATACTTAGTTAATTCGGTATAATTATCGTTGGGGAAAAACCCTAAAAACTTTGTTAGATGAATAACAAAATATATATTCAAATTTGCTATTCCTCTCGATTTAATATCGAGCATCTGAATACTATTATATACATATTCGAATAAATGATTATTTGCTTCTTCTTCTAAAATAGATTTGTATAATATCTCTGCCCAAAAAAATGCTATTGACGATTTGTAAACATCGAAAATTATTGTTGATGCAGAATTACTAATTTGTATATTCTTAATGTATTGAAGACTTTTATTCGCTTTATACTCAAATTCAATATTTAACAATGTTAACGATTGTAGAATATTAGCTCTTATTTTCGGCTTTTTTGAACCTATACCCTTAACCATAAATGATTGCCGACCCATTTTTTCTGTATACATTATTACAATAAAACTATTATCGGAATATTTTATATTATGCAATACAATAGCTTTACTTTTTAATAACATTTGTTAAGATTTAAGGCAATTATTTATAGCAATGAAGTATTTTTAGTCGAGTTTTATTTTTTTTTAGAAAATATTTATTTCGTTATAATTAATCTATCAGAAATTATTTTACAAATAACAATTTTGTTATAAATGTTTTGGTACCATCTTCGTTCGAGCAGAAAACAAGGTAAATGCCGGTGCTTACTTTTTGTCCCGAAAAAGTTTTTCCATTCCAAGTCGCCTGTCCTCCATTGGCTTGTGTTTCGTACACAATATTTCCTGAAATATCGGTAATTTTCACATTTACATCCGACACCAATCCTCTAATCGTAATATCTCCATCGAAATCGGGGCGTACAGGATTAGGATATACATATACGTCTCGAAAATCTTCGCTTCCTCGAGTTGCAGAAGCTCTATACGAAATTAATCCCTTATCGGTAGAAAAAAACACTTCACCCGACTCATGATTAATAGCAATATCTGTAATATTATTACTCAACAATGGACTGTTTTCTGCTGTGAAATGATATATTTCTTCTGTCCCATCATCAGACATTAAGAATACTCCCGAGCCCAAAGTCCCAAACCACTTCTGATTTGCTCCATCAATTGCAATAGCTGTAACAATCTCGGTATGTAACAATATATTTGTCTCGTCTCCTATTGTAATAACAATTTGCTGAGCATAGGTTCCTTCTTCGCTAAAAATATTTTCCGGAGAAAAATAAACCACAACACCCTGATCGGTACCAAGCCAAATATCTCCATCTAAATCTTCTGCAATAGAATAAATATCGTTTGTTATAATTCCCCCGTTCTCATTAACAACATTAATTTTTTTATAAATATCATCATCTTCGTTATCAATAGTACCATTATTATTAAAAGCAAATAAACCTCCACCTCGAGGTATAATAAGCCATTTATTTTTATCTTGGGTAATTATTATCTCTCCAAGATTCATGTTGCTAATTACTCCACCATAAGAGAAACTTTTCCAAGTATTATCGCTTTTCTTCACAACTATTGGCTCCGATATTCCCGAATTAGTAATCCATAGATTATTGTCATCATCTATTACCAGACCTTTACAACGCACAAAATTCTGACCCGGATAAATCGATTGTAAAGCACTATTTGTTTCATCGAAAGTCGATACTAACTTAAAATCATTATATTCTAATATTCCACCCTCCCACGATGTTGCATAAAAATGTGAAGAATTTGTAGGGTCGACACAAATATTTACTAAATCGTGTACATTATAGTTAAACAAACTTCTCCATTGTTCGTTATTAAAATAAAAAATCATTCCATTTATCCACACATTATTCCAAGCCGAATTCATACTTCCTGCTGCAACAAATACAATATCGTCCGACACTTTTACCGAATACGAATCTGATGTATATGGACCATTGGGATAGATAAATTCAAAGCTCCCATTATATTTTACCATACCATTGCCTTTATCGGCAATCCACCAAGCATTATTGTAAACTAAAATATCGTATGGATTTGCCGCAGATAAATTATACGATTCGAGAGTTTCTACAGATTGAAGATTAGTATTAAATTTTTCAATTTTATTTTCATCAACAATAAATAAATTTTCATCTTCCGATTTAATATTTCTAACTAAAGAAGTATCGTTACGAAATTCTGTCCATATTAAATCATCAAATTTGTAAATTATATTATTATTAAAATCATCATTAATTTGATTTACAAATAAATTATTACTAAAAACAACAAGATTGTTAAATTCCTTATCGTCATTAGGAATGTCAGTAATTAAAAGCCAATTATGATAATCGACAAGATTAGAGTTTTCTGAATCGGCTTTATATAATCCATTTTTAGTAGCTGCATATAAAAATCCGTTATAGTAAGTTAATTTATTTACAAATATTTGTGTTCCATTTTCTCCAATATAATAGCTTTCTTTTATTTCCATCTTTTCGATATCGATAACAACAATACCGAACCCACATGATAAATAGGCATAATTATCTTTTAAAAAGAAATCGTTTATCGATTTATCTCCTATTATTGCTTCTCGTTTAATATCTGAAATGTTTATTGTATTATTGTCTTTAACAATATCAATATTCCCATTTGAATAGCCCACTAAAAGAATTTTATATTCGTCGGAAAAGAAAATAGAAGAAACACCCACATCGGACAAACCTGTTACTTTTGTTAATTTATTAATATTATGAGCAGATTTATCGTACCAAAAAACGCCTTCAGATGATGAGCAATATATTTTCTTTGAACTTTGCGTAATCGAATATAAATATGAAAACGAGAGATGTTCTCTCCATTCCCCTACTCCAATCTGAGCATTTGAATATTTAACAAATAATAGAAAAACAATAACAACTAAAATCTTTTTCATATAATAAAATATATTAATTAGCTAAAATACAAACATCTCGGGTTTTTATTTTTAATAAACTATGCAAGTATTTTCAATAATAAAAACTAATAAAATACTTTTTTATTATTTACTAATCAAGTTTATCCCAAATTGAGCAATTTAATAATTGTTATTTACCTGGTATGGTTTTTAAATAATTTATAAACTTTTTTACCGCCTTGCCTCTATGACTTATTTCGTTTTTTAAGTCCATATCCATTTCGGCAAATGATATATTATAATTTTTAGGTTGAAAAATTGGGTCGTAACCAAATCCTTCTTCTCCACGTTTCTCGGCAAGTATATCTCCATCGCAAATTCCTTCGAACTGAATTTCTTTTCCATCAACAATTAACGATACTATTGTACGAAAACGAGCTTTTCTATTGTTTTTATCTGTAAGATTCTCTAACAATTTATTCATATTATCTTCAAAGCTTCGATTCGCCCCGGCATATCTGGCAGATAAAACTCCAGGCTCTCCATTTAAAATATCAACTTCGAGTCCTGTGTCATCGGCAAAGCAATTTACTTTATATTTATTAAAAATATACCATGCTTTTTGCGAGGCATTTTCTTCAAGTGTGTCGTGATCTTCCGTGATTTCTTCGTTACATTGTATATCTTTAAGACTTAAAATGCTAAAATCGTTACCCAAAATATTTTGTATCTCTTTTAATTTATTTTCGTTATTTGTTGCAAATACTAACTTCATACTATAATAAGTTTTAAATTATTTACCGAAAAGGATATACTAAATTTATAAAAAAAGCAAGGAGTAAACCTTGCTTACAAAATTAGTTTTTTTATTGCTACTTTACACAAACGAGCCAAATTTAGTAAGGTCGTTTCGTGGATTTATAACCATTACAGGTATTTTAGCAGTATTAGCAATAATGTATTGTTCTGCTGCTCCTAATACATAATCGGCTAATCCTATGTTTTTTGTAGATAAAATCTGTATCATATCGGCATCAATTTCTTTGGCGTAGTTTATTGTATCTTGAGCAAAACTATGCTTCCCTTCAGCAGTAACAATTTCATATTCAACATTTCTCTTATCCATAAATTTTCGTGAAAAAATAATATTTGATTTTATTTTTTTCAAGAAACCTAAATCTGTTGTATTCGGTTTAATAATAAAAAATTTTGCTTTATAATATCTTGCCAAATAACTAACCCAATTTAGTTTCTCCTTACTTTCCATTTTAAAATCGATGGGAAGTACAATATTTCTTAGTTCGCTATATTTAGGATGATCTTGAATAACAACAAACGGAACTTTTGAACTAACAATTACTTTTAATGCCCAACTGCCTGTAAGTTTCTGCATACCCTTAAGTCCATGAGTCCCCATAATAACCAATTCGGCATTTATTTCTTCTGCAACTTCTGCAATAGTAGAAAAAATATTCCCTTCGATAACAAGAGCTTCAACTACAATATTATCTTTCCCGGAAACGTTGTTAGCAATTTGTTTTAGTTTTTCAAAAGGAATAGTTTTATCGGCTCCCTTTTTAATTATATGATTAAGAACTATCTTAGTACATCCTGTTTTTTTTGCAAAATTAAAACCATGCTCTAAGGCATAATCTGCAACTGAAGTGAAATCCCACGGAATTAGAACAGTTCCTATATTATTATTTTCCATAAGAAATAATTTTTATTCTTAAACTAAATTTTGTGCTTTTTACCTAATTAAAAATTAGACGTTTAAAGTTTTATTAATACTTATTTTTCGCTACTTTTATAAAACGGAAAATAGCACCTATTTATTATACATGAACAATTCTTTAAATTTATATAAAATTAATGTTTTTTTTAGCATAGTCATAGCATTTTCGTTATATTCTTCATCAAACAATGTATTTGGGAATGAAATAGGGAACCCATATATTCAGAATATACAATTACGAAAATATGGTTTCGAAAACAATAACTATTCTATTATTCAAGATGCGTCAGGGGTTTTATACATAGGCAATTCGAATGGAATTTTGCAATACGACGGCAATTTTTGGAACTTAATTAAAACTAAAGGAATTCCATACTTAACTATTAATAAAAACAATGTCGTTTTTGCAGGAGGTTTTAATGAATTTGGATATTTAAAATATAATAATACTAAGAATCTATATTTTCACAATCTAATAAATTCTTCAAATATTAAATTTGGTCAAGTAAAAAAAATATTTGATTATAATGATAAAATATTCTTTTGTACTGATAAAAAATTATTTGTTTGGAATAATACAGAAATAAACTGTATTGATTCGAGTAATAAATATATTAATTTATTTAAGGTAAATAATACTATTTATTATTATAAAAGCGAGAAAGGAATTCTAAAATATAACGGCAATAAATTTAATATTATACCTAATGGAACATATTTTAAAAATAAAAATATTAAAGATATTCTTCCTTTAAATAAACAGCTCTTAATATGGGCGGTAGAAGAAAATAATTTTTATTTATACAACAATTATTCGCTTACAAAATTTAAAAGCAACGCAAACAGATATATAAAAGAAAACATCTACACAACAGGATGCATTTTAGAAAATGAAGACATTGCAATTGGAACAAAAAACGGAGGAATACTTATTATTGATAAAAACGGAGAAATTAAAAACATAATATCAAAACAAAGTGGACTTGCCGATACTAAAATAAATTATCTTTTTACCGACAATTCTAATAATTTATGGGCATTACATAACAATAGCATCAGTAGAATAGAAACATCTTCGGCATTTACTTTTTTCAATAAAAGCCAGGGCATTGAAGGAATAATTAACGATATAATACGATTTAATCAGAATTTATATATTGCTACAAGCAAAGGTGTTTATATTTTAGAAAATAAAGAATCTAATTCAAAATACTTAAACAAAATACATTTTAAGAAATTGTTGGGTTTAAATAACGAAGTATATAAATTTCATTCTTATAAAAAAACTTTATTTATTTCATCTCCTTCGGGAATTTATAGGATTTTTAAAAATTATTGTTTACTTTTTTTTAATCGTAAAAATCAACAAATTAATACAGCTACTAAAAGTAATTATCATAATTCATTAATTTATATTGCCGATAAAAATGGAATTTCTGCTATTAAGTACGTTAATGGAATTTTAATTCTTCTTGGTGAAATAAATAATATCCCTTACGAAATTACAGAAATCTGCGAAGAAAAAAACGGAACAATTTGGGCAAATAGCAAATATAATGGAGTATTTAGAATTCCTCCTTTTGAGAAATATTCTTCTAATTTACCCTTTGAACATTATGATACAAAAAATATTACAAAAGATGGCTTTAATAACATTCGATTATTTACAGCACAAGGAAATGTGATTTTTTCGTCGTTAGGAGGCATTTACAAATTCGATAAAATAACCAAAACATTTAAAAAAGATACTATACTAGAAAATAACTTTACAGACAAATTTGACACTTGGATTTTCCCAATTATTGAAGATATTAATCACAATTTATGGGTAAATATTTTATCGCAAAACAAAGTTAAAAAAGAAGCATATATATTACATTATGATCTCGATTCGAACAATTCTTTTAATTACATTCCATTAAATAAATTAAAGAAAATTTCGATAAGTTGTATTTACCCCGACACAAATAATATAATTTGGTTTGGCGGAAATGAAGAGTTAATTATGTTAAATACTAAATTGCAGAGAAGTGCATATCGCAACTTTTCGACATTAATTCATAGCATTACAATTGGAAAAGATTCTGTAATACTAAATAATACATATCCATCATCAATAAATAAAATATCTAATACAGTATTATCAAAATTTGCCTATAAAAATAATACTATACAATTCTCTTTTACTGCAACAAATTTCGAAAGCGAAAAAGAGATATTATATCAAACTAAATTAATTAATTTCGACAAAAAGTGGTCGGCATGGACATCTTCTAATTATAAAGAATATACAAATTTACACGAAGGAAACTATATATTTCAAGTTCGGTCTAAAGATATTTTTGAGAACACTTCTGATATTATAGAGTATAAATTTCACATTTCGCCTCCTATCTACCGAACTACCATTGCATACTTTGGCTATTTAATATTATTTATATTATTAATAATAGTAATTTTTAAATGGCGAGCATATTACTTTGCAAAAGAAAAATTCAAATTAGAAAATATTATTAACGAGCGCACAGAAGAAATTATTCTTCAAAAAGAAAAAGCCGATAATTTATTAGAACGTGTATTACCTAAAAATACTGCTCAAGTACTAAAATCGGGAAAAAAAGCAGGACCATATCATTACAAAATGGTTACAGTATTATTCTCAGACATTCAGGGGTTTACAAAAATTTCGGAGCACTTAGATGCCGAACATCTTATTGATGAGCTAGATACATTCTTTTTAAAGTTTGATTCGGTTGTCGAAAAACATAATATAGAAAAGATAAAAACAATAGGCGATGCGTATATGTGTGCCGGAGGTATTCCTGAAAAAAACAGAACAAACCCGGTAGAAGTGGTTTTAGCAGCTTTCGAAATGCAAAACTATATGAAATCTCTTAAACATGATACAGGAACAGGAAAACAGAAAATATGGGATTTGCGTATTGGGATAGATACAGGACCTGTTGTTTCCGGTGTTCTTGGCCGAAATAAAATTACTTACGATATTTGGGGCGGAACAGTAAATACTGCAAGTAGAATGGAATCGTCGAGTGAGCCGGGAAAAATTAATATTACAGAAACTACATATCTGCTAATAAAAGATTTCTTTATATGTAAATACCGAGGAAGAATGCCGGTTAAACATAAAGGTGAAATTGATATGTATTTTGTTGAAAGTTTTAAACCCGAACTTGCATCAGATATTAAAGGTTTATATCCTAATGAAAATTTCTTTATACAATTACAGCTATTACGATTTAACGACCTTGAAGAATTTATTCTAAGCAAACTCGAAACCGGGCTTCCTAATAATCTTTTTTACCATGATGTTAAACATACTATTGATGTTGTAACTCAAGTTGAACTTATTGGAAGATCGGAAAAAGTATCTGATAGTGAATTGTTATTATTAAAAACAGCTGCTCTTTTTCACGACTTAGGTCATCTTATAAATTACGATTCGCACGAAGAAGAAGGAATAAAACTTGCAAAAAAAATATTACCTGAATACAAATACTCCAAATCACAAATCGACGAGATTGCTAAATTAATTCTTGTAACTAAAATGCCTCCTATTCCGCAAAATTTACTTGAAGAAATAATGTGCGATGCTGATCTCGACTATCTTGGCAGACCTGATTTTATCCCTGTTTCAGGAAATTTATTTAAAGAACTATCGTCGAGAAACAAAATAGATTCTATTTCGGAATGGAATAAACATCAAAGTAAGTTTATTCAAAAACATCAATATTTTACCGAAACAGCTAGAAAACTCAGAGGAGTAAACAAAAATATACAACTTGAAAAAATAGAAATTGAAATAAACAAAGAAATAGCAAAAACCGATGATTAACTCTTCTAGTTACAAAAAGCAAGCAAGATTTTCTGGCATACTTATAAAAAATCCTAATTAAACAATAAAGTCTAATTAGGATTTTTTTAGAAATCTATTAATAAGCTAAGTTAATAATACAACAACCATGCTTTTAAATTCTTTTCTTTTGTAAGATAATTTATTTCGGCCAGAGCTTTTTGCTTATCTGTGTACGATGCATAACTAACAGCAAACATTCCATTTGGACGAGTTAGCTTCTCGGCTTTATATGCTTGTTTTTTTAATTTTTCGACAAAATTATCGGCGAAATTCTCGTTTTTAAAACTACCTGCAATAATATAATATTTACCTCTTGTTTTTACTGCAGTATTTTTAAGCTCAGTTTTATTCTTGGTATTAACTAGGTTTTTTTCTTCTTCCTTAACTTTTGTTTTATCAACTTCTTTTTTTACTTCAATTTTAGGAACTTTTGTTTTAAGTTTCTCTATTTTAATTTCTTCCGGTTTCTTCTCTTTTTTAATAAAATCATTAACAGTATCAAGATTTAACATAGCCCATATAAAAATAACTGCTACAGGAACACCAATTGCAACTGACCACACCAAACCTTTATTTATTGATTTTTTAGGCTGTGATACTGCTTTTGCTTTTGTATGCTTTGTTATTTTTTGTGAAGGTTCCGATTCTACTGTTGGTATTTGTTTTATAGCTTCAGCTTTTTCTGGTTCTTTTTTATCTGATTTTTTTTCAGCTTGTTTTTTTTCGTTTATTGTTTTGGCAGATTTAGTTGTAAGTGTTTCTGATTTGATTTTTGTTTTAGGTTCTTTAGAAACTTTTGTAGCTCCCTTGGTAGTTTTAGGAACTTCTTTTTTTTCTTTTAGTCCTTCTTTTGCAACAGTAATAAACTGAATCTTACCCTGTTTATCAATAATAAATTTCCCAAAATCTTTAATTACAAAAGGCTTTTCATTATCAAGTTCTTTTTTTACAAGACTAATAAAATCGCTAATTTGCTTATTTGCTTCATCTTTATTAACATTCTCCTTTTCTATAATATATTTTGATAATAGTTCGTCGTTAAATTTTAAAAACGGACTAAAATAGATATCTTCTAATTTTAGTGCAAGATCTTTTTTGTCTTTATTTTTTGATGTTGCACGAACCAAAAAAGCACCAAAATCAGGAACTATTACTCTATTATTCGTTTCAAGCAATTCTTGAATATATGTTGCAATCATAATACAGAAATTTAAAGATTTTGTATAAATGTAAGAAATTTATAATAAATATGGTAAAAATATAATTGATAAATGATTATCAGTTACATGAAAACACATTATTTATTACTTCTAATAAATTATTAACCGAAATAGGTTTGCCAATATAATTATCGAAACCGGCATCTAAACATCGTTTTTTCTCGTCGTTAAAAGAGTATGCAGTTTGCCCTATAATCTTAAGATTTTTATTTTGAGATTTTATTTTTTGAGTGGCTTCGAAACCATTTAATTTAGGCAGGTTGATATCCATTAATACCAAATCTATATTTTTATTTTCCCTACAAATATTTACAGCTTCTTCTCCATCTTTTGCCCATAGAACATTTGCTTTTGTTATATCTAATATCTCTTTCAATAATAAAAAATTAGTATCTACATCTTCAGCAATAAGAACTACTTTATCGTTCCAATCATATTCAACAAAGCTATTATCGTCTTCAAATTTATTTTCGTTAACAATATACGGAATAGTAAAAAATACCGTAGTACCTTCCCCCGAAACCGATTCTGCCCATATTTTTCCTCCCATTTTATTCAAAATACTTTTCGATATTGTTAAGCCTATTCCTGTTCCTCCATACTCACGCGTAAAAGTATTATCTGCTTGACGAAATAATTCAAATATATGTTCAGATTTATCTTTTAATATACCAACTCCTGTATCAAC
Organism: uncultured Bacteroidales bacterium; assembly: GCA_964504155.1. GTDB lineage: Bacteria > Bacteroidota > Bacteroidia > Bacteroidales > UBA12077 > CAZDCZ01. Next base: position 37,376 of record CAZDCZ010000013.1, read on the forward strand.
AATATAAAACATCAAATAAGAATCGTCTAATGAATATCCGAATTCTATAAAACCATTATTAGTAAATTTAACCGAATTATCTATTAAATTAAACAATATTTGTCTCAGACGACTACTATCTGTGTAAATAGAAAAATCGTCGTTTCTAACTGATCTATTTAATGTTAATTTTACTTTTTTGCCAGATATTTTTATTTTATCATCAAACTCAGAAAATAAATTTAATAACATTTTATTTAAAAAACAATCTGTTTTATTTATCTCTATTCCTCCGGTTTGAATTTTTGAAATATCAATAACATCATCAATCAATCTTAATAGTTTTTGTCCATTTGAATTAATTAACGAATTAATCTTTTTCCTTTCGTCGGGAAGTATTTCATCATCAAGTAAAATGTTTGAAAAGCCTATAATTGCATTCATAGGAGTTCTTATCTCGTGCGACAAATTTGCAAGAAAAGCTAATTTCAGTTTATCGGCTTCTTCGGCTTTTTCTTTTGCTTCAATAAGTTCTTTTTCGTTAAGCTTTCTTTCTGTAATATCTTCCGAGATAATAACAAAATTAGTTGTTCTCCCTTTATCGTTTTTTACCGCCGAAATTGATGCTAACTCCCAATATAATTCGCCATCTTTCTTTTGGTTATGAAATTCTCCTTGCCAATCGACACCAATTTTTACCGATTCTAGAATATCGTTAAATATACTTTCCGAAAATTCTTCGTTACGTAAGATACTAATATTCTTTCCTAATACTTCGTCAATCTCATATCCGGCAGTTCTAGTAAAACTTGGATTAACAAATTCTATTTCACCATTAAGTTTTGTAATAACAACGCAAGCAGGAGAATGTTGTATTGCATTCGATAATATTTTTAATTTATATTCTGCTTTTTTCCTTTGAGAGATATCTAAAGCAACACCTCCAACTTTCCAATTTCCATCTAATCCTCGGAAACGGAATTTATGAGTTAAATACGTAAATATCTCACCGTACTTATCAGGAACATTTTCTTCAACAACAATTAACTCTCCGTTTAATGCTCTGTTATCTTCGTCTATTACACGATTAGCATACTGCAAGGGAAAAATTTCATGTGGAGTTTTATTATCAAATACTTTTTTAGAAAATTTATAATCCATAAATTTATTAAGATACTCCATCTTACCAACTTCACTCTTAATAAATACTCCTAATGGAAGATTATTCATATATTCCGAAAAAGTTTGTTCTGTATATTTAAGTGCATTTTCCGCATCTACCCTTTCGGTGATATCTTTAAAATCTTCGATAATTCCAATCGATTCACCATGTTCGCCAATAAAAGCTACACTTGTAGATATTCCATGAATCACTTTACCTCGCTTACTTACTTTTTTAATATCGAGCTCAACTCTTTCTTCCCCATTTTTTATTCTTATTAAGGGACATTCACCCGTATGACAGTATGGCCCGGGAAATGCTTCGTAGCATTTCTTCTGTTCCGCTTCTTCTTTACTAATCCCGCTTAATATTGTGAACGACCTATTTACTCTAATAATATTAAAGTTATTATCTATTAATCGTAGATTATTACTTGTAGTATTAAAAATCTGTTGCAACTCTGTATTTGCTTCTATTATTTCTTTTGTTTGCTCAGCGAGTCGTTTTTCGAGCGATACTTTTAAATTAAATATTTTTTCGGCAACGGAATTAAACGAGAAAAATAAAACAATAAAAATCAATACTAAAATCAAAAATTCTATAATTAATGATTTTAAAATAAATAATTGATATTCGTTTTGAAACTGACTAACATCTTTAAAAAAATATATTCCTTTAAAGCCTCCCTTAATTGTTCCGTTAGAATTTGGAATATTCCCAAAATAAAAATGCTTCTTGTTGTATTCTTGTATCTCGTTAAATTTAATATTATTAACAAGGGCAGAAAATATCTCTGGGTTCGCATATGTATGAATAAAAAAATTATCGGTAGTTATATCTGCAATATTTTCTTCTAAGCTCTCAGATATTTCTTCTTTCGAAAAATAACTAGCAATAGTTATATGGTTTTTATTCGAGACATAATCAACAATTTCGTCCTCTCTAATTCCAAATTCTATACATCCAATGTAGTTGTTATTATAAAAAATTGGTTCAATAACTTTATAATATAATTTCTTATCGAAAAATTCAAAACCAAAATTTCTCTTTTTCTGATTATTTGTTTTAGTTACCAGTTCGCTTAACAACTTACCATCACTGTAATTTCCGGGTCCTATATTCATTTTTAGAATCGGATTGTTTGACGGATTATAGAAGTTAATTACAAAATGAAAAGGAGCTTCTGTTTTTAATATGGAGTAATAAGGAAATGCTTTTTTATATAATTTCTCAACATCATTTTTTGCAAAACTCTCCTTAATCTGATGGTTTAATACAAAATAATTAATCTTGTCTTTATATATCGAATATGTGCGATTTAACAGGTTATTAACTTCAAGAGTTACAATATCATTATCTTTCTGAATATTCCAATCTCTATATCGTTTTTGATTTTTAATCCCTATTACAAAGTAAATTGTACTTAATCCTATCAGTATTATCATTACTGCTAAGATTGTTTTGTATTTTAATTGTTTTTCAAATTCCATTCTTAATAAATAAACTTCCTTTTACAAGGATATTAACACAAATAAAGCAAAAAAAATGAAATTTTAAAATTTATTTTTATCGGCATCATTCTTTTATTGTTCATAAACCGTTATTGCACATTAAAAACAACTAAAACATAATTTAAAACTTTCTATACCTCAGTTAATTATAATTGTTACAGCAAAGAATCTGCAATTCAATATGTTAAAAAACATATTGATATTATTTTACCTTGGAATAATTTCTATATTTTTGGAATAATTAGTTTGATTTCGATAACTTTGATTTCGATAATTGTTGTAAATTAATACTTAAAAAATTTATTAACACCATTAAACTATTTTATAACTAATATGTTAATAAACCTTTTTTAAATATTTTTAATCGAATAATAAACTAATACGAATTAAACTTTTACTCTTATGAAACATCCATGCACTAGCATACATACAAGGGAATAATTCTAATAAGAATATTCCATCGTACAAATTAAAAATAAACATAATTCTATTACAAGCCTAATTAGCCGACATATAGCTAATTATTAAACTATAAACATATGAAACGACCAATTGTTTTTTCAATAATTATTTTATTATCAATAATCGATATTTATTCGCAACCAGGAAATTACAAATTTTCTGAAATAAAAAAAATTCCTGCAACAAGTGTAAAAAGTCAAGGTCGCACCGGAACATGTTGGAGTTTTGCAACTACATCTTTTATCGAATCGGAAATTATGCGTATAAAAGGTATTGAATGCGATTTATCTGAAATGTATAATGTAAGACATTCGTATTATTTGCGTGCAGAAAAATATGTACGTTATCATGGACATTTGAATTTTGGTCCGGGAGCCGAAGCTTGGGATGTTTTAGATGTTATTAATAAATACGGTATTGTTCCAAATACAACTTATTCGGGAATGTTGATTAATAAAGATAAACATATTCATTCCGAAATGGATGCTGTGTTAAAAGCTATGGTAGATGCTATTATCTTAAACAAAAACAAAACCCTTTCGTCGGTTTGGCTAGATGCTTTTAATGGAATATTAGATGCTTACTTAGGAACTGTTCCTGTACAATTCTCGTTTAATAATGAAAATTATACTCCATTAAGCTTTGCAAAATATTTAGGAATCGATGTAAATAACTACATAGCTATTACATCATTCACACATCATCCTTATTACACCGAATTTGTATTCGAATCGCCCGATAATTGGTCGAATGCATTAATACAAAATGTTAAATTAAACGAACTAATTAAAATTATCGATAATGCTATTGATAATGGTTATTCGATTGCTTGGGCTAGTGATGTTAGCGACAAAGGATTTAAACATAACAAAGGTCTGGCAATTGTTCCCGAAAAAGATTGGGGAGATATGAATAAAGAAGAGTCGGAAAATGTTTTTATTAATCCTTGCAAACAAAAAGAGATTACAGCAGAAATGCGTCAAACAGCATATAATAATTACTCAACTACCGACGACCATCTAATGCATATTATTGGAAAAGCGAAAGACCAAAACGGAACAAAATATTATTTAGTGAAAAATTCATGGGGAAAAGATAGGAACGAGCTTGGTGGATATTTTTATGCATCTGAAGCATACGTAAAGTTAAGAACTATGTCGATTATGGTTCATAAAGACGCTATTCCTACTACAATTTCAGAAAAATTATAGAAAAGATATTTACTTTTATAATTTATCAAAAAAGCTTGCAGATTTCTAATATCTTCAAGCTTTACTATTAAAATTTATAAAAATATCTTTTTCGTTTCTTTATCTTTACATCTAAATAATTAATACAATGATGAACTGGGATAAATTATTATCGGCAAAACGATTCGGATTAGAAAATAAACTTATAACAAATAATGAAGCTGCTCGAACAGAATTTCAACGCGATTTCGACAGAATAATATTTTCTTCGCCTTTCCGACGCTTACAAGATAAGACTCAGGTATTTCCTCTTCCCGGAAGTATATTTGTACATAACAGATTAACTCACAGTCTCGAAGTGGCAAGTGTTGGACGTTCGTTAGCAAATGAAATAGCAAATTATATTAAAACACGAGACGAAATTAAAAACAAAGAAATACTTAATGATTTAGGCTCTATTGTTTCGGCTGCTTGTTTAGCTCACGATATGGGCAACCCTCCTTTTGGCCATGCCGGAGAAAATGCTATTTCGAATTATTTTTCTACTGGGAAAGGAAAACACTTAAAAAATAAGTTCACAGAAAAAGAATGGACAGATATAGTAACTTTTGAGGGAAATGCAAATGCCTTACGTATGCTAACTCACCAATTTAATGGTCGCCGAAAAGGGGGATTTGCTCTTACTTATTCTACTTTAGCTTCTCTTGTTAAATATCCATTTAGTTCAACAAATTCTTATAAAAAGAAAAAGTACGGATTTTTTCAAAGCGAAATAAACGATTATGCTAAAATAGCTCAAGAACTTAATATAAAAGCAACATCAGACAATGAATATGCTCGTTACCCTTTAGTATATTTGGTTGAAGCTGCCGACGATATCTGTTACGAAATTATGGATATAGAAGATGCTCATAAATTAAATATCATAAGTACCGAAAAAACTAATGAATTACTTATGAATTTCTTCGATAAAGATATTGACACAAAATTTTTCGAGAATAAAACTAAGGTTGATAAAGAAGTTACCGACACAAACGAATCGATAGCTTATTTAAGAGCTTCGGTAATTGGTAAATTGATAAACGATACAACGAAAGTTTTTATCGATAACTACGATAAAATAATGGCAGGAGAATTCAAAAACAGTCTTGTGGATAACCTTTTCGGAAATTCGAAAATTGCTTTCGACAAATGTAAAACTCTTGCAATAAAAGAAATTTACAAACATCCTTCGGTAGTAAAAATAGAGTTAACCGGTTTTAATATAATTGGTACTTTGCTCGACGAATTTATCAATGCAAGCATAACTCCCGATTCGAATTATTCGAAAAAACTACTTTCTCTTATACCCGAACAATTCGCAAATATCAATGAAAGCACAGAATATAATAAAGTGCGACTAATTATCGATTTTATTTCGGGAATGACAGATTTATATGCCGTAAAACTTTATAAGGATATTATGGGTATTAATTTATAACAATCGCGCCATATGCAACCCGCTAGCGCGGACATGTTGTCCGTGCACAAGCAAGGTAAGATGTAAAGTGAGATGAAAAGAATAAAAGATGAAATTA
>CAZDCZ010000014.1:0-4537 GCA_964504155.1 uncultured Bacteroidales bacterium
CAGAAGAGAATGGATGTTAGAATATTTTTCAAAAGCATGTTTGCATCTGAAAAAAAAGCAAAATTATAAAGTTTGGTAAGATAGTAATCAGGCAAAAGAAATATTTAGCACTTCTTTTTTGTATTAGAAATTAGAATATATACATAATAATCCTGTTCAGGATTTAATAGTTGAAAAAGCAGAAGATTATTTATATAGTTCTGCAAGAAATTATGCAGAATTAGATAGTTTCCTTGATGTTTTTGTACTAGATCATAAACTACTAATTCAAAATTGGAAATGATTGTTTTCGATAAAGGCACGGACAACATGTCCGCGCCAGCAGATGTTGGATTAATATTTATTGCATATAATTTGCGAAGATTAATGAATATACTCGGAACAGAAGTGCTGAAAGAATACTTAAAACTTGCCATCTCTTTGTGTACCAGATATTACATCAAACCCAGCTTAAATTAAGCCAATTTTATAATTTTCAACAATTTCATAAATCAAATAAAAAACAATTGCTTAAAATTGCTTATTTTTAATCAAAATTTTTAATTTTTTTGGGTTTTTAGGCGGACTGCCGTTATAGTGCATACGAATACGAAAAACAGCAATGGAAATAAATACAATCTACCATAGTTTCACCAAGAGCAAATAAAAAAGACAATATATGCCATTAAAACTTAGTATAAAACAATTTATTCAAATCCTTAATCAAGGAAAAGAAGTGATTGATACACTTTTTGGCAAAAAAGATACTTTGCAAAAAAATGAGATTATTCCTTATATCGCAAGTTCTAACCCCGAAAATGTTTTTGAAAGATTGACGTTACACGGTGTCATACACGAAAAAAATGGAAAAGTAAATCTTGATGACAGAGTAGTTACTCTACTTGAAGATTATTTAGAAATTGGCGAAATAAACACAGAAACAATTAGCGGTGATATAAAAAATCTTAAAAATAACATTTCTTATTATCGTAACGACAACCAGATTAAATATTTACGAGATATACGGAAAACTTTACGCAAAATAAACAATACAATAACAAGACAAATCATATTATTAGATAATCAAGTTGATAGAACTTTTAAAACAGAACAAAATTATTATAACAGATTACAGAAACTCAATAATTATAGAGAAGAAAGGGATAATGTTTTAGAATTAATTCACGAAACTGAAAATATTCTCGCAAAAGAAAAAGGATTTTTCAATAATGTAAGAGATGATGAAATTCAATTTTTGCAATACGAGCTTAAAAGAACTCTATACGATAACAAGGACTATTTAATTGCTATTCAATCACAAATAATAGAGTATATAAACAGAATTAAAATTAATCCTGAAATTGCTGAAAAAATTCACAAATTTAAAGAACTGAGAGATAATGCCGAATTTAGATTTAAAACAAATATCAATACTGTAATAAATAAAAACACTTCTCTTTTATTTTACAAAACAGATGCATTTAAGTGGAATGTTTCTATTGATTTTCTCACAAATACAGATACTGGAAGAAAAATTTTAAAAAATGCACGAAGAAAAATAAATAGCAAAGACAAGGAAGAAACTATCAAAATCAAAAAACAAATTAAACAACAAACAAAACAAAAAGAAGAAATACAAAGACTAGACATAGATAAGTTTTTTAAAAAATTCCAAAAAAGTGATTTAGATTTATTTTATTTTATTTTCACTAATGAGTTCCCTGTAAATATTCCACAAGAAATAGATGATAAATTAAGTTATTTTGTCGAAATATCTCTTGATTATGAGAAGGAAATTTATTTTAATAAAGAAGTCAAACACTATTTTTACAAGGATAAAAACGGAAAGAAAAACGAATTAGGATATGCCGTAATATTTCCAAATAAGCACTAAGTGCTATTTATTGTTGCTTACGCAATTCTGCAAAAATTTATGAATTAGTAAATTGCAATAAAGTAAATATATAATTAATTTTGACAGATTACTTAATGACTGAATATGAAAGAATTACCACAATATACAAACGAAATATTTTCGATACTAAGTAAAGGCAAGTTTATATCTGAAAGAGGTAAAAATGAAAAATATTTTTATGTAATCAAAGAACGTTTTAATGATTTGAAAAATTATTTTTTAAATATAGATTTCAAACTTGAATTCGATAACGGATATTTTTATTTTAGTAAACTAAATGCAAGTGAACAAGAAATTGAACGTAAAATAATTCAATTTGAGAAATTTCTTGATATTTTAGATTTATTCAACAGCCTTGACAATAAAATTGTTATTGGAACAAAATTTTCTATTGCAAAAATTACAGCCGAATGTGAAGACACACCGAGACTTGAAGAAAAGTTGAGAAAAATAAATATTGAAGGCAAAACAAATGATGAAAAAATAAAAAATATTGTAAAAGAACTTGAAAAGAATGATTTTATTGAGTTATATGATGAAATAGACAGAAAATATATTGTATTAGATGCCTATAACTACTTAAATGAAATTGTGTCAAAAATAAAAATAACCGAAAATGAACGAATATAGAATACTAAACCGCATTATTTTTATTAATGTGGCATCATTTGAATACGAAGTGGCAGAACTTAACGGAAACACTTGTTTTGTCGGCACAAATAACCTTGGTAAAACTACAATTTTAAGAGCAATTTTATTTTTTTATAGTGCCAATCAACGAAAGTTAGGAATTTCGGCAAATACAAAAAAAACGTTTGAAAAGCATTATTTTCAACATCAGCCCTCATATATAATTTATGAAGTTGCGACAGAGAACGGATTTTTTCATATTATGGTGTATAGAAATAGAGAACTGTTTTTTAGGTTTTTTGAAACTGAATTTAAAAAAGAGTTATACATCTCAGACGACAATAAAGTGTTTGAACCAAACGAAGTTATTGAAAATTGTAATGTCGCTAACCCAAAAATAAGATATTCAAACCAAATTGAAAAATTTGAACAGTACAGAGACATTATTTACGGAACTGACAAACAATATCAACGTTATTCGATTTTAAAAGGTAGAATTACAGACGGCAAAAAAATGTATAACAACATTTGGAAAGCTATTTCTAATATATTTTTAAGTTCAACAACAGATATAGAAGCCGATTTTGTAAAACAATTTATAGCAGATGCAACTTCCGACAGAACTTCAATAATAAAATTAGACCAAATAAAAACACGCTTATATAAATTTAGTCAGAAAATTGCTGATATTAAAACTTTTCAAAAAGATGATTTTGGGAAAAACTACTCTGAAAAAATTATTGATGAATATAATAAATTAGAAAAATTTAAAGCAAACAACAATTTAATAATAAAACAAATAGCAAGTGCTTATAAATTTGAAAAAAAACAGACTGAAATATTAAAATCCGAAATCGCAAAAAAAGAAATAGAGATAAAGCAAAAGAAAGAAACGATTATAAATATTGAAGAAAAACACAAAACAGAAACAACTAAAATAATTAAAGAAATAGGAATTTGGGAAGGAAAATTAAAAGACGCAAAGTTTCACAAACAAGAATATGATAAAATAGAAAATTTTAAAGATATTTTAAATCAAGCGACTAAAAAAAATAATTATTTAGATGAAAAAGAACAGGACACTAAAAAATATAATTCATTAATTGCACCTCTTCACGATATAAATGCACGATTTGAAACACTTTTCAGTAATTTAGAAACTGAAAAAAAACAGTTTTTTACACAAATAGAGACCAAAGCTCTTGAACTTGACAAGAATTTACACGAACAGGAAAAGAAAATTGAAAAGAATTTTTCCGAAAATGAAAAAGCTTTAAAAACTGAACAAGACAAGGAAACAAAAAAAACAATAGAAGAAGAAAATGAGTTAAACATTGTATTTAGTTCATTTAAGTATCAAAAATCCGAAATTGAAAACAGGAAATATTTTGAAGAAAATTTCAACGTAATTAATAAAGAAATAGATAAAATTAATACCGAAATAAAGAACAGAAAACGAGATGAAATAATTAAAACAAACGATATTGTTTCTAAAAAAGAAGCAATTACAGCAATTAGAAATCAATATTCAGAAAAAATAAACCAAGTAAGAACAGATTTTAACCGCAAGATTTCTGAAATAAAAGTCAATATTGAGAAAATAACTAAACGCCTTGAAAACTATGACAATACTTTATATAGCTATTTAGAAAACAATTTACCTGATTGGAAAAATAATATAGGAAAAATATGTAAAAATGAAGTTTTATTTGATATTGAAGGAATAGAAAAAAGTATTTCAAATAATAATACAAATATATATGGTTTAGAAATTGAACTTTCAAAATTACCCGAATTTACACATACTATTGAAAAATACGAAAAGGATAAGAAATTACTCTTGCAAGACGTAAAAAAACTTGAAAAAGAAAAATTAAATCAAATAAAAAATACAGAAGCAGAAAGAGACAACAAGCTTAGAAGTATTCAAACAAAAATCAAAGAACTTGAAACAGAAATAAGATATATAAAACATTACAACCAAATTGATACCCAAAAGGCAGAAAAAATAGA
>CAZDCZ010000014.1:4637-43171 GCA_964504155.1 uncultured Bacteroidales bacterium
AGAAAAAATAGAACTCTCTGAAAAGGTAAAAGAAACCCGAAAAAATGATTTGAAGATTTTATCTGAGCAAGAAGAAAAAACAAAGAAAGAACTTCAAAAACTAAGAATTCAACTTGATACAATAAATAAGAAATTTGACAAACGATTAAGAGAGTTAAAAGCGATTAAGAATAAAGAAACGAAAAAAGCAATTGAGATATATAATGTTGAAATAGAGAATATAGAACTCTCAAAAACAAATAAAAATGAATATTTTATTTCTCAAAAACAAGAAATTGAAAAGCAACAAAAAAAGATACTTTCAGAAAATAATATTGATACAAAACTAATAAACAATATCAAAGAAAAGATTGAACAAGTAACTGATATTTTAAACGAAATCGAACAAAATTCACAACTTGTTTCCGATTACAAAAGACGTAAAACTGAATTGTTTGATAAAATTGATAATTTCAAAAATGAAAAGAAAAAACTAAGTGATTTTTTAAGTCAAATCGAACAAAAACATACAGAAAAAAAACAGCAATATGGTGATAAAATTGAGAAATTAGACGAAATAAAAAAAACATTATCAGATAAAAACAAAGTCTTTCAAGACGGATTAGACCGTTTTGAAGAAATTGAAGAAGAATTTAAAGAACATAAATTATTATTTAAAAATGCAATAGCTTCAAAGCAAGAAAAAAATCTCAACATAATTATAAATAGCTGGTATTCAAATAAAGATAATCTTAGAGACACAAAAGATGAACTAAAAATATTAGTTGATAATTTTGTGAGTAAATTTAAAGTAAATAATCACTTTGAATTTAAAATGCCCGATGAGATACAAAAAGGAGATTATGAGAAATTTGCAAAATTCTTAACTAATTTTATCCTTCAAAACAGATTAGAACAATCTGTAACCGAACTTGCAACACAATTTACAATGCTTGTTAATTCTATTTCTGATAAAGTAAACGACTTGCAATCTAATATATACGCAATACACAGAATTGTTAAACAATTAGAAAACGATTTTAGCAAAGCTCAATTTGACGATGCGAAATTAATAGAATATATAAAAATAAAAGCAGAACCAAATGAAGACAATAAAGTATTAAAACGTTTACAAGCAATTGCAAAATATAAAGAAGACAATTTTGAATTCTACGATAATCTTTGTTTCGATTTTTCACTAAAAAATAAACTTGCAGACAAATCAGTTGAGCTTATTATTAATTTGATAAGTGCAATAGAAGAAAGTCATACCGAAGAAATTGCACTGGTAGATTTATTTAATATCTATTTTAAAATAAAAGAAGGACAAAACGAAACCGACTGGACAGACAAACTAAAAGATATTGGTTCTGACGGAACAGATATATTAGTTAAATCAATTGTATTTATTACTCTTTTAAGTGTTTTTATCAAACAGTCAAAATCGGCATCAACACATCAATTCAGAATACATTGTATAATTGATGAAGTGGGTAAAATATCAGCACCCTATCTGAAAGAATTAATAAAATTTGCCAATAAAAAAAACATCTTTCTTATTAATGGATTGCCTAATGAAAGCAAATTAGAAAGAAAATATAATTACACTTATAAACTGACAAAAGAAGACGATAATACAGTTTCAATAAATCCATTACTTACTCATTTTATTGAAGCATAGCAATATGGAAATAAATCTAAAATTAGCGACGCAATTACATCAACTTGCACAAGGAGAAAACCTTAGTTTTAACGTTTTTAGCAAAAAAGCTCAAAATATTATTAAGCAATTAATAACTGACGGAGTATTATCTGACAATAAAATTATTCGTCGTAAAAAGGTTGTTTTTTGTACAAATACAGATAAGTTAGAAAAATATTTAGTTGCAAAATATGAAATATATGGTTTGCAAAAATATATAGACGCTCTACAAAATACGAACAGCACTAAATCAGATATGGTAAATGTAAGTGGAAACGCAAAATTGCAAACAAATACATCATTAGAGGGTTTTTTGCTAAAAGCTTATGAAAATATCAGTGGAAAAATTGACAATGAAAATATTAATCTTAAAACGACAAATGGAACGTCATTACATATAAATAATTGGCAAAATTTTGAAATAGATGATACTGCCACGATTGTTGTGGTAGAGAATTCAGAAAACTTTAAGCTAATTCATAAACAAAAGTATTTATTCAGTAATATAAAACCTGTATTCTTGTTAAGATTTGCAAATAGCACAGCAATAAGTAAATGGATAACACAAACAAATAATAATTATTTGCATTTTGGAGATTTTGATTTAAAAGGGGTTCATATTTATATTACAGAATTTAAGCAAAAAATAAATAAACCGAATAAATGTAAATTTTATATTCCTGATAATATAGAAATACTATTTGCCAATGAAAAAATAGGAAGTTCGGAAAGATATTTTAAGCAAAAACAAAACTTAAAAAACTTTGATTTTTCGCTTCATTCAGAAGTTGAAGATTTAATAGATATGATAGAAAAATACAAAAAAGGATTAGACCAAGAGTATTTTATTGATAACAGATAATATACTTGTACCCATACCTGTCCGAAAGAATAAATTAGGAAAAAAGCTCAAAATTTCCAAATTTTGAAGTGCAAACTTTAAAAAAAATATGAGCTTTATTCCATTGCATTAAAAATACAAAAAAACGGATACTCCATTATTAAAACAAATAATAGATTTAATACCAAAGTGATTTGTTTATCTGTTACAGATATTTAGCTTTATTAATTTTCCATTTACACACTTAACCTGCTATACTCTTTCTGTGTTACATCCTTATATCGAACTCAGGTTAATAATTACTTTTTAATATTTTTTATCCCATCATCTATCCTTTTAACAGTTTCTTTGCGTCCTAAAATTTCAATTATTTCAAATACTCCGGGTCCTTTTCCTTCCCCAACAAGAGTTAATCGTAAAGGATTCATAACTTTACCCATTCCAATTTGTTTTTCTTCGAGATAATTCTTAATAATTCGTTCTATATTAATAATATCAAATATTTCTAATTGTTCTAGTTGCTTTTTTATTTCCGATAATACTTGTGAAGTATCTTCTTTCCACTGTTTTTTAATAAATTTGGCATCGTATTCTTTTGGGGCTTCGAAAAAGAAATATGATTGCTCCCAAAATTCTGACACAAAACTTACTCTTTCTTTTACTACCCTAATAATTTTCGCAACATAATCGTCGTTAGATTTGATGCCCTTTTTGGTTAGTTCTTTATGAAATAATACTGTTAATTCGCTAATAGACTTTGATTGTAGATATTGGTGGTTAAACCATTTGGCTTTTTCGGGGTCGAATCGAGAACCTGATTTTCCAACTTTATTCAAATCGAAACTATACGAAAGTTCTTTCAAATTAAAAAGTTCTTGTTCTGTTCCGGGATTCCAACCAAGTAAAGCTAGCATATTTACAAAAGCATCTGGGAAATAACCATTTTCTTTATAACCCGAATAAATTTCTCCATTTTCTGTTTTCCATTCGAGAGGAAAAACAGGGAATCCTAATTTGTCTCCATCTCTTTTACTGAGTTTTCCTTTTCCGCTTGGTTTAAGTAATAAAGGAAGATGTGCAAATTCGGGCATTGAATTTTTCCAACCCAAAGCATCGTAAAGCATATAATGTAAAGGGAGAGAAGGTAACCATTCTTCGCCACGTATAACATGACTTATTTTCATAAGATGATCGTCGACAACATTTGCTAAATGGTAAGTTGGCATTCCATCAGATTTAAATAGAACTTTATCGTCGAGTTGAGATGTCTGCACGATAACTTTGCCCCTAATAATATCATTTACAATTACTTTTTTATTTTCAGGCATTTTAAACCTAACAACATGATTTGCACCGGAGTTTAACAATTCTTCAACTTCTTCATTACTTAATGTTAAAGAATTTTTCATCTTCCCTCTTGTAATAGCATTATACTGCTGAACATCACTCTTTTCGGCTTTTAATCTAGTACGCATTTCATCTAGCTCTTCGGCAGTATCAAAAGCATAATAAGCATTACCGGAACTAACAAGCTTATCGGAAAATTCTTTATACAAACTTTTTCTGTCAGACTGTCGATATGGGCCATAAGGACCTCCTTCTTCAACTCCTTCATCGATTTTTATACCACACCATTTCAACGATTCCATGATATAATCTTCGGCTCCATGAACATACCTTGTTCTGTCAGTATCTTCGATACGTAATATAAATTCGCCATCATATTTTTTTGCGAATAAATAATTAAACAAAGCAGTTCTTACACCTCCCATATGCAATGGTCCTGTTGGACTAGGAGCAAATCTCACACGTACTTTCCCGGTTTTCATAATTGTTATTTTAGTAATTACAAAGATATTAACTTTTGGGGAAACTTATTAACTAGAATAAAATTTTTATTCTAGTTAAATCAATACTTTTCGTAAAAAACGATTAAAAAATTATCATTATGTTTTAAATCAGTTTTTAATATCAAACTTTATTATAATTTCGCAACAAATTAATTAAGGAATAAATATAAACTCAATAATAATGAAAAACATATTAATAATAGGGGCTTCAGGTCAAATTGGTTCAGATTTAACCCTTGAATTAAGAAAGCGATTTGGAGCAAATAATGTAATTGCTTCTGATATTAAAGATGCATCGAAAGAAATAATGGAAGGTGGTCCGTTCGAAATTATTGATGTAATGAACACTAATAAAATGGCCGAAATAGTTGATAAATACAACATTACAGAAATTTATCATTTAGCAGCAATTTTATCGGGTAATGCAGAGAAACATCCTCGATGGGCTTGGGATTTAAACATGAATAGCTTGTTTAATGTACTTGATTTAGCTCGAGAAAAAAACATTAAAAAGATTTTCTGGCCTAGCTCAATGGGTGCATTTGGACCTACAACTCCGGCAATCGACACTCCACAACTAACCATTATGGAACCAAATACTGTTTATGGAATTAGTAAACAAGCAGGCGAAAGATGGTGCGAATATTATCATGAAAAATATGGATTAGACATTCGTAGTTTACGATATCCGGGATTAATAAGCTATAAGACTGAAGCAGGCGGAGGAACAACAGATTATGCTGTTGAAATATTTTATGAAGCACATAAAAATAAAAAATACGAATGTTTCATATCTGAAAATCTTGCTCTTCCGATGATGTACATGGAAGATGCCGTGAATGCAACAATTCAACTTATGGAAACAGCTCCGGAGAATGTTAAAATAAGATCGAGCTATAATCTTGGAGGTATAAGCTTTACTCCTAACGAAATAGCTAACGAAATAAGAAAATATATTCCCGAATTAGAAGTTACTTACAAACCGGATTTCCGTCAAGCAATTGCAGAGTCGTGGCCAAGAAGCATTAATGATGCTGCTGCTCAAAAAGACTGGGGTTGGAAACACGAATACGACATTACAAAAATGACAAAAGTAATGATTGAAGAAATTGGCAAGAAACTTGGGAAGTAGTCTTCTGCTATAATTATTTTTGCAAATAATAAGGGGTAATAAAAAAATTATTACCCCTACTTTATAAGATAAGTTTATATAATTATCCACATTTAGAATAACCACACGCTTTACAAATTAAGCACCCTTCTTGATAAATAAGATCACTGGAACCACATTCGCTACATTCGGTACCTACTTTAGCTTTTGTTCCATCAGGAATATATTTCTTTAAAGCTCTTTCTACTCCCATTTTCCAAGTATTAATCGAATCGTTTGTCAATCTTAACGAAGATACTAGATTTACAACACTGGGCAATGGCATTCCATGGCGAAGTACCCCTGATATTAATTTTGCATAATTCCAAAATTCCTTTTTAAACATATGCGACAAACCGCCAAGAGTATTATTATATCCGTATTTATCGGTGTATCTGAAATCGTACCGACTACCATTCTCGTCTTTCACTTTAATTATTTCGCCCTTTTTAATAGATTTTGGAATAGGGAACATTTCCTCATCGGCTATACCTGTAAATATCTCGTATGGTTGTCCGTCTTTTATTCCTACAAATGCAATCCATTTTTCGTCGTTATTATTAAATCTAATAATTTCTGCCTTTAAAATTTTAGGACGTTTGATACTTGAATTTAATTTTTTTCCTTTCTTTTTATTCGATATAAGAACTCCATCACGAGATCCTTCTCGATACACTGTAACACCTTTGCATCCGCTCTCCCATGCAGCAACGTATAAATCGCCTACTAATTTTTCCGGAGCATTTTCCGGCAGATTTATAGTAACACTAATTGAATGATCTACCCATTTTTGTATTCTTCCTTGCATTTTTACTTTACTTAGCCAATCAACATCTTTAGATGTTGCCATATTATAAGGAGATTTTTTAACTAATTCATCAATTTCTTCATTACTATATCTTCTAACCTCATCTTCATCATATCCTTTTATAGTAAACCACTTAATAAAATTATGATGAAAAACATTATACTCTTCCCAAGAATCTCCAATTTCGTCAACAAAACTAACATCGCTTTCTTTATCGTTAGGGTTTACTTTTCTTCTTCGTTTATATACAGGTAAAAATACAGGTTCGATACCCGATGTAGTCTGAGTCATTAAACTTGTAGTACCGGTTGGAGCAATAGTAAGTAAAGCAATATTTCTACGACCATATTTAATCATATCTTCGTATAAATGTTCATCTTTGTCTTTCAGACGAAGAATAAAAGGGTTGTCCTTTTCGCGTTGGGCATCGTACACTTCGAAGGCTCCACGTTCTTTTGCCATTTCAACAGATGAACGATATGCATAAATTGCAAGTGTTTTATGAACTTCTTCTGAAAAATCAATCGCATTTTCGCTACCATATCGCAAATTTAATGCAGCTAGCATATCCCCTTCGGCAGTTATACCTACACCTGTTCTTCGTCCTTCTTTAGCCTTAGTTTTAATATTTCTCCACAATTTATCTTCAACCTGTTTTACTTCGTAATCTTCAGGATCTTTTTCAATTTTATCAAGTATGGCATCTATTTTATCAAGTTCAAGATCAATAATGTCATCCATTATTCTTTGAGCATATCCTACATGTTCTTTAAATATTTCGAAATTAAATTTCGCATTTTCGGTAAAAGGATTTTCAACATAACTATATAAATTAATAGCTAATAGCCGGCAACTATCATATGGACATAATGGTATTTCTCCACAAGGATTTGTCGACACTGTTTTATATCCTAAATCGGCATATGAATCGGGAATAGACTCACGAATTACTGTATCCCAAAATAGTATTCCCGGCTCTGCAGATTTCCATGCATTATGAATAATTTTTTTCCATATTTTTCCAGCATCAACAGTTTGTTTATAACTTGGTTCGTCCGACTCAATAGGATATTGCTGTACATATGGTTTCTTGTTAATAACAGCATTCATAAATTCATCGTCGATTTTAACAGAAATATTTGCTCCGGTAATTTTACCTGCTTCAAGTTTTGCGTCAATAAATCTCTCTGCATCAGGATGTTTACTCGAAATGCTTAACATCAAAGCTCCTCTTCTGCCATCTTGAGCAACCTCTCGTGTTGAATTGGAGTATCTTTCCATAAATGGAACTATACCTGTTGATGTAAGTGCACTATTTAATACAGGGCTTCCTGAAGGACGTATATTCGACAAATCGTGACCGACTCCCCCTCTTCGTTTCATTAATTGAACTTGTTCCTGATCAATTTTCATTATTCCTCCGTAAGAATCGGCAGTATTTTTATTCCCAATTACAAAGCAATTCGACAATGATGCTTTTTGATATTTATTACCAATTCCTGACATTGGTCCTCCTTGAGGAATAATATATTTAAAATCTTTTATTAATGAATATATTTTTTCTTCACTTAATGGATTCTCATATTTTCTTTCTATTCTCGAAATTTCTTTAGCAAGTCTTTTGTGCATTTCGTCAGGATTTTTCTCAAATAAATTTCCATACGAATCTTTTAATGCATATTTATTTACCCACACTCTCGCAGCTAATTCGTCCCCCTTAAAAAACTCTATAGAATTTTCAAATGCTTCATCAAACGTATATGTTTTTTTGTTATTCTGAGAAGTCATTTTTACTTTTCTCTTTTCTTCTTTTGCTTTAACGTTCATCTTTTATGTTTTATATATATGCAATTACTGTTTTTCGACACATTTTAAATCTTACTGCAAGTTATAAATAGAAGTTAATTTGAACAGCATTAAATTACTTGTAGTTTTCAACATTCTAGACTAGTTATTAACTTTATTGCGTATTGCTTTGTATAACAGACAGATACCCATCAAGGAAACTCATACAAAATATCTTTTAAATACAAAAGGAGGAAACAGGAATTCTATTCACAAAATTTGTTAATAAAACATCTTGCTTTAAAAAAGATTTTAAAAGAACGGAATAATTATTTCTTTTTCTCATAATAAGAATAAGAATATCCATAATTATATTCATAATTACGCGAGCTTAATTTTATATCGTTAACAACAATATTTATGTTCTTTAATTGTTTTGATTCAAAATTTTTAAACATTCTAAACAGCAATTTTTCTTTTGAATAATTATGACGAACAACAAATAAATTAACATCGGAATATTCCATTAACAATAAAGAATCGGCAACAACACCAACCGGAGGAGTATCTATAAAAATATAATCGAATTCTTTGCGTAATTTTTCAAACAATTTATTTGTTTTATCAGACGCAATTAATTCGGATGGATTAGGAGGTATCGGACCGGAAGAAATAGCAAACAAATTCTTTGTATTTGTTTGCTGCACAATATCAACATAATTACAATTTTCACTAAGATAGGTACTTAAGCCTATTTTACCATCAATATTTAAAGCATTATCGGTTACAGGTCGTCGTAAATCGAAACTTAATATTACAAGCTTTTTATTAAACAATGCAAAACTAGATGCCAAATTCAAGGTAATAAAACTTTTCCCTTCACCGGCCATTGCTGAAGTAATTAATACAACTTGGCTATTTTTATTCTTTCCAAAATATTGAAAATTAGTTCTTAAATTACGAAAAGTTTCAGCAATAATAGAATTTGGAAAATCTCGGACAACCAATTTTGAATTTTCTTTGTTTCTTAGAATATTACCAATAATTGGAAAATCTGATAATTTCTCGATTTTATCGATACTATCAACCTTGTCGTTAAAATAATCGATAATTATTATTATTCCTATTGGAATTCCCAATCCTAAAATAAAAGCAATAATAAAGCACATTTTCTTGTTTGGAGAAATCATTCCTAGTCCAACAATACGTGGCTCGTCAAGAATTTCGTGTTTTGGAATATTAGATGCTTTTGCGATTTGCATTTCTGAACGCTTTTTTAATAAAAAAGTATAAATAGCATCATTTAATTGGAATTCTCGTTCGTAATTAAACAACTTTCTTTGGGTTTCGGGTAACAAGCGCACTTTTTCGGAGATTTTATTTAATCGATTATTAATATCGTCCAACGAAATATTTGCTTGATTTATATAACTCGAAACATTCTCTATCAAGGTCTTTTTTTGATTGTTAATTTTTAATTTTAAACCTTCCAGATAAGGATTGTCTTTCTTTGAATTTGCAAGTAATTCTATCTTTTCTGAATATAAATTTGTTAGTTCGCTAAGTAAGTTGTTTAACAACGGATCGGAAACTCCCATAGCTGAAGGAGCTATTAAATCTTTATAATTTTTATTTTTATTTAAATATTGTTCGAGATATTTATAATATTTCAATTTTAAAATTAATTCTGCTTTATTATTTTGCAAATTTTCTAATTTATTATATGCTTGTTGCGATTGAAAATCAATATTCATTACTTTTTCTTCCGACCTATATGTTTTCAGTTTTTCTTCAGATTTTTTTAAAGAATCGCTAATATCTGTCAGCTGATTGTTAATAAATTCTATTGTATTTACAGCAACCTGATTTTCTTTTTCAACACCACGTAATAGATATTCGCAAGATAATACTCGCAAGAAATCTTTCGATTTATTAATATTTACTCCATCTAATACCAAATTCACTACTGACGAATACTCTATATTATTAATTTCGAAAGAATGAAATTCTCTAACTTGCGATTCGAAACTCTTAAAAGCAAAAGCATAATTATTATTCTTTTTTATTCTATTTAAAAAATTGTCGTTTTTAAGTATTCTAAACGAAAAATATTCATTCTCAAGAACCTCGTTAAAAGAGACTGTATCGTTTATAGCAAAATCATATACTTTATTAACAAATGTATTGTTTGAATAGTTGTATAGATAAATTTCATCGGCGTTCGAATGAATATATATTTTACTACTATCTATAAAATCGACATAAACCTTTGCCAAAGCTTGTACGTGATTCCTATTAAAAACAATTATAAAAGGAGTGCTTTTATAAATTTCAATATCAACTAATTTCCCTACTTTGTAATACGAAATATCAAAATTTAATTTTTGCAATACTCGTTCTGTAAGTTTAAACGATTCGAGTATTTGAATTTGATTTTGAATTTTATATTCTGTAAAAGCTGATTTTAAAGAAAAGGCATTGTTTTGCAAAATAGCATTAGGATCCATAAGCGACCCTTCATCTTTAATAAGAATAGTATTTGAAACACGATATATAGGAGTGGTTTTTTTTACATACACAAAAGCTATTACAAATGATATGACTAAAGTTATTGGAAATAAGTACCAATAATTTAAGAGCTTATAAAAATAAGCTCTTAAATCTATTGATTCCTCCTGATATATATCGCTATTATTATATTCCATTATAAATTATTACTAATATTTACAACAATCTATTCTTATTTAAATAAAGCATATACTAAAGCTGCAGTAGAAATTGTTGATAAAAATATTGAATATGGGAAATTTTTAAAAGCAAATGATTTGCTTCCTAAAGCCTGAACATAAACAACATCGTTAGGCATAAGATAATACTGATCTAATTGAAGGATTCCATTATCTGTAAGATCGAGATTATAAACTTCAGATCCATCTAAAGTTTGTCTTACTAATTTTACTTTTTCCCTATCACCAAAATCTTTTATACCTCCTGCTTTTGATATAGCTTGTAAAACATTAATTTGCTTGTTATTTATAATAAAGGTATTAGGATGAGCAACTTCGCCAAGAACTGAAATACGAAAATTAATTAATTTCACAACTACAGTTGCCTCTTTAAAATATTCGTTAATTGTTTTTTGCAATAAATCGCTAGTTTCTTTAACTGTTAAGTCTTTTACATAAAGCTTGTCGATAAAGGAAAAATTTATATATCCGTCTTCTTCAATCCTATAACTATTTAGATTCTGATAAGTATTAGTCATTGGGTTTGGAAAATCGGTCTGAAACAATCTACTTGTTTTAGGATCTACACTAAAGACTTTAATATACAATTGATCGCCAGGTTGCAAATGATATGAAGTTTTACGACTATTTACAAAACCTGCAGTTACATCTTCTATCGTTTTTTCTTGAATAAGTCTTATCTTCTTTTGAGAAACACAAGAAGTTACCAATAAGACAAGAACAATGATTTTTAACAAATTTTTATTTAACCTTTTTTTCATAATTACATTATTTATTTTATGATTTTCATTTTCCTATAGCCTGATTAATACTAAGCTTCTGTTTGTTCTTATAAGCAACAACAAAAGCTCCTTTTACACAAGTTTTTCTTCGAATTCTAGATGCATCAGAAAATGAAGTATAATTACCAATGGAGTATTTATACCATACTCCTTCTTTAATAACAAAAATATTTTCGTTTAAGCAATAAATATTTTTAAGCTCACTTATAGCTAATTTTTCAATACTTGCTGCAATCTGAACTTTAAAAACTATACTATTACCTATGTTAGGCCAATCATATATTAATTTAGGTTCGAAGCTATTATTCGCTTTCAACAAATTTACTTTTGCTCCATTTTTATATGATACTACAAAGGCGCCATCTATTCCGCATTGTTTTCGATTATTACTTGCCATACCAATATCGTCATACTCGCCGATAGAATATTTATACCATCCTTCTTCTTGTATTACATGTACTTTTGCATTTCCTGAATATATTTTTGAAATAGCATCTTTAGATAATTCATTTCTGCTTGCAACAATTTGCACCTTATAAATTAGCTTATCGGTAATTGGAAACTCTCCGATTTCAACTCTAGTTTTGCCATACATTGGAACAGATTTTCCTCTTGCAACATCAAGCGATATTTTTTCTCCATTACGATACGCAACAACAAAAGCTCCGTTAACAGCAATACTTTTTCTAGAATCTAATGCAGAATTATATTCTTTATAACTTCCTATAGAATATTTATACCAACCATTTTCAACTATTAAATTAATATCTTGACTTCCTGCATAAATCTGTCCTAAAAACCTGTCGGGAATTGGAGTTTTACTAGCAGCAATCTGAACTTTATATACTAAATCTGATACAACAGCATATTCTTCTTTTGTATTACTAAGTTCTTCGGTTTTATTTTCTTCTTTAACTTCAGGAATAACATCAGCAAGCTCATTTCTTTCTTCTTCTTTTTTATACGATACTATAAATGCATCTTTAACAGGTATTCCCTTGCGAAATTTATCTGCATCATCATAAGTATTAAAAGCCGAAATAGAATATTTTTGCCACCCTCCTTCATTAATAATATTTACAACTTTCTCTCCATTATATATTTTTTGCAAGGCTCCTTGCGAAATGTGTTGATTATCTGTAGCAATTTCAATTTTATATAATAAATCTCTGTCTATAACAGTATTATCAACAATCTTTTCAGGAGTCTCTGTTTCTTCTTTTACTGCAAGCTGTTCTTCTACTTGAAGCTGTTCTTCTTTTTTTGTTTTTTCGGCAAGTAATTTAGCTTCAATATTTGAAACACTATCTGCTAAAGCAGTTTTTATTTCATTGGGAATAGCGTCCGATTCGTAAAGATATTCGTACCAAGCCTTTCTTAAGGTTTCTGTATTAAAATTACCTAATTCATTTAACGAACTAATCACAGATGCAGCTTCAACCTTATTGGATAATGACAGGTAATCTAAATAATCTTTTAATAATTTCTCATCAATTTTAAGATTCTTAATATTTTCTTCTTCCTGAACAGTATTATTCTCGGGATATGTTTCAGAAGATATTATTAAAGTTTTTGTATCGGGAATTGTTGACGATACTACAAGATCTTTATTAATATTTTCTTCTACTACCGGAGTTTCCTCTTTAACTATCACTATATCATCAGCAGATTGTTTTATTTCTTCTGATAAAGTTAATTTATAGGCTTGATTTTCTTTTGACAATCCTAATTTTTCAAATTCTTGAGCTTCGGATAGTTTCTTATATACATTTTCAAGATTTTTTTTATCGTCGTAAGCATTACTTTGTAACATTTCTGCCCGATAAAAAAACTCATTAGCTTGTTCTTCTAATAATTTTAAATCTACAATATTTTTATCATCAGAATTTGCTGTGTTTAAATAATTTAATACCAAATCTTTATAAACATCATATTCTAGTTTATTTGCGTCTTTTTGAATTTCAAGAGCTTCTATTTGTTTATCAAATGCTTTATCTTTTAGTTTATTTACTTTCTTTTCAATTTTCGAATCAAAAGCTGATGCTCCTCCCAAATCAACTTCTTCAATTTCCTTATAATATTTTTCTGCCTCGTCATTTAATATATCAGCTTCAGAATTCAATTTTTCAGCTTTTTCTAATTTTGCTTTATTTTCTTCACTAATATCAGTCTTCTCTTGAGGAAGAGCCGCATATAAATTAAAGCAAGAAATTACTAAAATAAAGCTAACAATAAAACAATTTTTAAAGATTACCATAATAAATGTTTTGATATTGTAATATAATTTGGGATAAATAAAGTTTAATTTATATGTCAAAATACTATCCCTTTATTGTAATAAAACATCGTTTCGAAATTATTGCATTTATATTAAAATTACAACAATTCCGCATTGAGATTAAACACCACAAAAAGATGATATACATCACTATTAATAATAAACGTTCTAGAGATGTTGCACCAAGTTATAATTATATATTAATAGAATCAAGTATTTTAGCTGTTACTCCTTTCTTACTAATTACATATCGAGCAGCAATTTCTCCAGCCTTACTAAGTTTCTGATTTGAATTAACAAAAATATTCAAATTTGTTTCGAATTCGTTATATGAGCATATAGAAAAAGCTCCATTCTTTTTAATTAATTCAATAGCTTCTTTAAATTTAGAATAATTTGGTCCGAACATTATAGGAATACCATAACAGGCAGCTTCTAATACATTATGAATACCTTTGCCAAATCCACCTCCTATATATGCAACATCTCCATATTTATATATTGATGATAGTAATCCAATATTATCGATTATTAAAACTTTGTACGAATCAATATTCTCTTCATTAGCTTTTGAATATCTAATTACAGTAATATCATTAGATATATTATTTTCAATTCTTTTAATATTTATTTCATCAATCTCGTGAGGAGCAATAATATATTTTACATTATCTTGTTTTTTATTTATATACGAGGTAATAATTTCTTCATCGGGTTTCCATGTACTTCCGGCTATAAACAATAGTGAATTCTTTTTGAAATTATTTATTATAGGCAATTCTTTTGCTTTCTTTACTATTTCATAAACCCTGTCGAACCGAGTATCTCCGGCAATAGTAACATTAGCAATACTTATTTTCTCTAATAATTTTTTCGATTCTATATCTTGAACAAAAAAGTGACTAATATTAAATAAAATCTTACGATACCATTTTCCATACCATTTAAAAAAGATTTGATTTTCTCTAAAAATTGAAGAAACAATATATAATGGTATTTCATTCTTTTTTATTTCTTTAATAAAATTATACCAAAACTCATATTTTACAAAAAACACAATATCGGGCTTAATTATATTAACAAATCTCTTTGCGTTTTTAGGTGTATCAATTGGTAAATAAATAATATAATCGGCATTCTCGTAGTTTTTTCTAATTTCGTATCCCGATGGAGAAAAGAAACTTAATAATATTTTATAATTGGGATATTCTTTTTTAAATTTCTCTATTAAGGGTCTGCCTTGTTCGAATTCGCCTAACGATGCACAATGAAACCATGCTATTTTATTATCAAAATCAATTTTACCAAGATTACTAAAAAGATTCTTCCTGCCATCGACAAATAACTTTGCCTTAGCATTAAACAACGAAGATATTTTAATAATAAAATAGTAAATTCTTATAGAAAAATTATATATAAACTGCATATTCTCTTATTTATTCGAACAATTAGCTACAAAAATACTTATAAATAATATTTTTTTTTCTAAAATAAGATCTTTTTCAGCAAAAAACTTATTCACCTAATATTCTGCTGGTTACAAATACGTAAAAGCAAAAAATTGCACTTATAATTATAAAAAAAAATAATTTTGTTAATAAATATATTGTCAAAAGCATTGTTTTTGTTATATTTTTTATACTTTTAACACTGTTAAGAATTTCTTAATACCCTAACCCTAAAATTTAATCTCCAAAAAGATCTTCATTTGAAGGTCTTTTTGTTTTCATCAAAAATCATTTTCAATAGCTTTTATAGCAGGCAAATTTTTCCCCTCTATATATTCCAATAAAGCTCCTCCTGCAGTAGAAATATAACTTATTTTATGTGCAAGTCCATATTTATTAACAGCAGCAATAGAATCGCCTCCACCAATTAACGAAAATGCTCCATTGTCGGTAGCTCTGGCAATAGACATAGCTACTTTTAATGTACCCATAGAAAAATTAGACATTTCAAATACTCCTATTGGACCATTCCATAGTATTGTAGCAGAATTTTCTATTATATCGGCAAAATTATTCGCCGATTTTATTCCAATATCTAAACCCATCCAACCATTTTCTATTTTGTCTATTTGACAATGTTTTATATCGGCGTTATTCTTAAATTCATTTGCTATTACACAATCGGTAGGAAAATAAATTTTTACGTTATTTTCGTGTGCTTTTTTAAGAATATCGATGGCAATATCAATACTTCTATCTTCAACCAAAGAATCTCCAACTTTTCCACCCATAGCTTTTATAAAAGTAAAAGCTATACCTCCACCAATAATCAAATTATCAACTTTTTCTATTAATGA
Source organism: uncultured Bacteroidales bacterium (assembly GCA_964504155.1). GTDB lineage: Bacteria > Bacteroidota > Bacteroidia > Bacteroidales > UBA12077 > CAZDCZ01. The sequence goes on from CAZDCZ010000014.1 coordinate 20,865, forward strand.
TGAAATAATATGGATTTTTGTCGACACTTTTGATCCACCAATAATAGCAGTAAAAGGCTTTTTCGATTTATTTAGTACTTTATTAATATTGCTAATCTCGTTTTCTACCAGATAACCAAACATTTTATTATTTGGAAAAAATTTAGCAATCGAATACGTAGAAGCATGAGTTCGATGCGCTGTTCCAAAAGCATTAAATACAAATACATCTCCTAAGTTAGCAAGTTCTTTCGCAAATTCTTCATCATTATTCATTTCTTCTTCATGAAATCTAAGATTCTCTAGAATTAACACTTCTCCCGGCATCAAGTCATTAGCTGTTTTTCTTGCATCTTCGCCAATACAATTATCTACAAATTTTACATCTTTATCTAACACTTTGGACAAATAAGGTTGTATATTCTTAACAGATAATTTCTCTACAACTTCTCCGTTAGGTCTCCCAATATGAGTAAGAAAAATAACAGAACCTCCATCGGCAAGAATTTTTCGGGCAGTAGGTAAAGCAGTAATTATTCGTGTACTATCAGTAATTTCGTTATGCTCGTTCATTGGCACATTAAAATCGACACGCATAAGGACTTTTTTCCCGAAGAAATTAAACTTATCTATAGTAAGAGTTTGTTTAATAGCCTTAATGCTAGGCAATTCCTTTCCTTCGATATATTCGAGTAAGGCACCACCTGCAGTAGAAATATAACTTATTTTATGAGCAAGACCATATTTATTAATAGCCGAAATAGAATCGCCTCCACCAATTAAAGAAAATGCACCATTATCGGTAGCTCTGGCAATTGCCATAGCAATTTTCAATGTTCCCATAGAAAAATTCGACATTTCAAATACTCCAATTGGACCATTCCATAAAATTTTCTTAGAGTTCAAAATTATTTCTTCAAACTTATTTGCCGATTTAATACCAATATCTAAACCCATCCATCCGTCTTTAATATTAGCAATCAAACAGAGTTTAATATCTGCATCATTATTATATTCATCAGCAACAATGCAATCGGTTGGAAAATATAATTTCACTTTCTTTTTCTTAGCCAAATCAATTATCCTAGAAGCAACATCAACATATTCATATTCTACTAAAGAATTTCCTATTTTTCCTCCTTGAGCTTTTATAAAAGTAAAAGCAATTCCACCTGCAATAATCAAATTATCAACTTTCTCGATAAGAGCTTCTATAATATGTATTTTTGTAGAAATTTTTGACCCTCCTAAAATTGCAGTAAAAGGATGTAGCGGTTCATATAATATTTTATCAATATTTTTCATCTCACTCTCTACAAGGTATCCGAACATTCTATCGTGAGGAAAATGTTTTGCTATTGTAGTTGTAGATGCATGAGCTCGGTGAGCAGTTCCAAAAGCATTATTAATATACACATCGCCTAAAGATGCTAATTGTTCAGCAAATTTTTCATCGGCTTGTAATTCTTCGTTATGAAAACGCAAATTCTCTAACAATAATATCTCTCCTGATTTTAACGATTGAGCTTTTATTTTTGCATCTTCTCCAACACAATTATCGGCAAACAAGATTTTTCTATCTAAGAGCTTTTCTAAATAAGGCAATAATATTTTTAGCGACATCTCTTTGCAATACTTCCCTTTAGGACGACCTAAATGAGTTATTAAGATTATTGCTCCTCCATCAGACAAAACTTTCTGTACAGTAGGAATTGCTGTAGTAATTCTTGTAGCGTCGCTTATTTCAAGCCTATTGTTTAAAGGAACATTAAAATCGACACGTATTATTACTTTTTTATCGGAAAAATTATAATTATCAATAGAGTACATGGTTTATATTTTTGTTAAAAGGGATAAAGATAAAAATTATATTTTTATTTACCTTTGAGACTTCAATTGGGCTTTTAAAAAAAGTTTAAATCGCAACAATTCAAACTAAAATATAAATATAATTAACATATGTTATTTAAAGATATAATTGGACAAGATAGTATTAAAAAGAAATTAATACATACGGTTCGTGAAAATAGAATTAGCCACGCTCAATTATTTTTAGGTTCTGAAGGTTCCGGAAAATTGGCTTTAGCCTTAGCATATGCTCAATATATTTCGTGCGAAAACAAACAAGAAAATGACTCATGTGGAGAATGCTCTTCATGTAAAAAATATCAGAAATTAATTCATCCCGATTTACATTTTATTTATCCTATTTCGAAATCAAAAATCGACGCACACGAAACGCCTGCAATTTGGAGAAATGCCGTATTAGAAAATCCTTATTTAAACCAATTTATGTGGTATGAACATTTAGGTATAGAAAACAAACAAGGAATAATAAATAAAGATGACAGTACCGAAGTAATAAAAATCTTAAATCTAAAAACTTTTGAATCGGAATATAAAATAATGATAATATGGATGGCAGAAAAAATGAATTTATCGGCAGCCAATAAATTACTAAAGATTATTGAAGAACCTCCCCAAAAAACATTGTTTTTACTTATTGCCGAAAATTCCGAACAAATATTACCTACTATTTTATCGAGAACACAATTAATAAAAATTCCAAAAATCGATAACGATAGCATGTTTTCGTCCATTTCAAATAAGTTTAAATTAACCAACCAAGATGTAAAAAATGTTACAAGCTTATCTAACGGAAATTATTTAAATGCCTTAAATATTATAAATAAAACAGATTCCGATTCCGAAAATTTCGACTTATTTGTTCAATTAATGCGATTAAGCTATAAAAATGACGTTTTAGAATTGCTTAAACTTGCAGAAAAGCTATCGTTACTAGGTAGAGAAAAACAAAAAAACTTTCTTTTATACTCATTACAATTGTTACGAGAAAATTTTATGTTAAATATCAACAACGAAAAAATTACTTATTTATCGAAAAAAGAAACAGAATTCTCAAAAAAATTTTCTGCTTTTATTAACAAAGACAATATATATCAAATTGCCAATGAGATAAATTCGGCAATTATAGATATTGAAATGAATGGAAATAATAAAATAATATTTTGCGATTTAGTTTTAAAACTTGTAAAATTAATAAAATAATTACTTTTGTAGATTACAATAATTCATTTAGTATTATTATATTAATTAAAAAACAAATATAAACAAACAGGGATTTATTATAAGAAATAATTCCTACTTTATAAAACATACAAATATGTATAATCAAGATAATAACGACGATCAAGATAATAAAGATAGTTTAGCAATAAACCCAACAAATTGTAGCAGTTGCAAATCAGGAAATTTCGACAAGTTAAATACTTATAATTGGTTAGATAATATACCTGCATCGATTCAAAAATCGGATATTATTGAAGTTAGGTTTAAAAATACGAGAAAAGAATATTTCAGAAATGTAAATGAATTGCGCTTAAATATTGGAGATATTGTTGCAGTAGAGGCATCGCCCGGTCACGACATTGGAATAGTATCTTTAGTAGGAGAATTAATACATATTCAACTAAAAGAAGACAATATTACACTAAAGCACGACGAACTAAAAAAAATATATCGTAAAGCAAAATCGGCAGATATAGAAAAGTGGAAAGAAGCAATATCGTTTGAAAACAGCACTATGCTTAGGGCAAGGGAAATAGCTTCTGATTTAAATCTTGACATGAAAATTGGGGATGTAGAATATCAAGGAGATAAAACAAAAGGTATTTTCTATTATATTGCAAGCGAAAGGGTTGATTTTAGAGAATTAATTAAAATTCTTGCAGAACAATTTAAAATTCGCATAGAAATGCGCCAAATTGGGGCGAGACAAGAAGCAGGAAGAATCGGAGGTATTGGTTCGTGCGGACGAGAACTTTGCTGCTCGACATGGATGTCGAATTTTGTTTCGGTAACAACAAATTCTGCTCGTTATCAAGAAATTACTTTAAACCCACAAAAACTTGCCGGCCAATGTGGAAAACTTAAATGTTGTCTGAATTATGAAGTAGATTGTTATATTGATGCTCAAGAAGGATTTCCTCAAAAAAATGTTCCTCTAAAAACAAAACAAGGAACAGCATACTACATGAAAACAGATATTTTTAGAGGACTAATGTGGTATTCGTTTAAAAAAGAATTATCGGTTAATATTTCTCCTGTTCCGGTTGAAAGAGTTAAAGAAATAATACAACTTAACAAAGAAGGTAAAGAACCAGAAATATTAATTGAAAATGTTGAAATATTAAACAATGAAAAAACACTTGATTACAATAATGTTGTTGGTCAAGAAAGTTTAACTCGTTTCGACATCAAAACAATAAACAAGAAAAAAAGAAATAAAAAAAGAAGAAATTATGACAAACGATAAACTTTTTAACTTCGTAATTGTAAGCATTTTTATACTTATATTGTTTTCTTGTAATTCAGAAGAAGTGTATGAAAAATATATACAAATTCCTGAACAATCTTGGGAATCGTCGAATACATTAAATTTTGATGTAAATATTCAGGACACCTTAAGCCCACATAATATTTATATTAATGTACGCAACTCTTCGAAATATAATATGAGCAATCTTTATATATTTATAACAACAACATCGCCAGAAAATTACACTTTACGCGACACTTTTGAATGTTTTCTTGCCGACGAAAAAGGGAAATGGTTAGGAAATGGTTGGGGCGATTTATACGAAAATAAAATTTTATATAAAAAAAACGTAAGATTCCCGGTACAAGGAAAATATAATTTTAAATTCGTTCAAGGAATGCGAACAGAAAAACTAAAACATATTTCTGATATTGGATTAAGTATAGAAAAATTAAATAATAAATAAAACTTTTCTAAAACAGTGGTTAAAAGAAAATTAGCAAGGTTTTCTGAGATGAAAACCTTTAAAAATGTAATACAACCATCATTTAACGAAGTATTTGAATGCGATTACAAATTAAAAGGCAATTGGGGAAAACAGTTTTTTAAAAACAACAAGCCTATTGTTCTTGAGTTAGGTTGTGGAAAAGGGGAGTATTCTATTGGATTAGCAATAAAATTCCCCGAGAAAAATTTTATTGGCATAGATATTAAAGGAGCAAGAATTTGGCGAGGAGCAAAAACAGCTATAGATAATAATATAGCAAATGTAGGTTTTATTAGAACAAAAATAGATTTTATATGTTCTTTCTTTGCAAAAGATGAGATTTCAGAAATTTGGTTAACGTTCTCCGATCCTCAACCAAAAAAAGCACATAAAAGGCTTACATCATCGCGATTTCTAAGTTATTATCAAAAGCTTATGATTGATAATGGTGTTATTAATCTAAAAACCGATAATACTAACTTATACAACTACACATTAGATGTTGTTAATACTAACAATCTAGAAATTGTAAATAATATTTACGATATTTATTCTTCTGAAAATATAGACAGCATACTTTCGATAAAAACATTCTATGAACAACAATTTCTTAAAGAAGAGAAATGTATTAATTATCTAAAATTCAAACTAAAAACCAATATTAATCTTGAAGAGCCCGAACCCAAATAAAGGATTTTTCGATAAAGTTTACGATATAACCAAGCAAATTCCATATGGGAAAGTAACTAGTTATGGAGCTATTGCCAATTATATTGGAAGCCCACAAGCAGCACGTATGGTTGGGTGGGCAATGAATAATTCACATTTACAAAAAGAATATATTCCTGCTCATAGAGTTGTAAACAAAGACGGTATTCTTACCGGGAAATTACATTTTGGCAATACAAACACAATGCAGCAGTTATTATCGAACGAAGGTTTATTAATTGAAGATAACCAAATTATTGATTTCAAAAAACATTTTTGGAATCCAAATTTTGAGTTGCGATAATTAGTAAATAATAATTATATTTGCACTCTAATTTTAATTTAAACTAAATAAGAATAGGCGTAATGATTACTAATAAACAAATATTAGATACCCTTAGGAAAGTAAAACATCCGGAAACAGGGCAAGACATTGTTGCCATGGGAATGGTTGACGATATCAATATTAATGAAAAAGATTTATCGTTTTCGTTAATATTTAAAAAAAGTAACGATCCTTTTGTTTCATCATTAGAAAAAGCTTGTAAACAAGCAATTCAAGAATTTATTGCAAAAGATATAATTACAAAAATTAATATTAAAATACCCGAAAGTAAAAAAGTAACACCAAAAAAACCCGAAATAAAAAAGCTAAGTAATGTAAAAAACATAATTGCTGTTGCCTCAGGAAAAGGAGGAGTAGGAAAATCTACTATGGCAAGTAATTTAGCAGTATCGTTAGCTAAAACAGGAGCTAAAGTGGGTTTAATCGATGCCGATATTTTTGGTCCATCAATTCCTAAAATGTTTGATGTAGAAGGACAACGTCCTATTGTTAAAAAAGTTGACAATGTAGATGTAATAGTACCAATTGAAAAATATGGAGTAAAATTATTATCTATTGGATTTTTTGTAAATCCTGATGACGCTTTGGTATGGAGAGGTCCGATGGCTACAAACGCTTTACAACAAATGCTTCACCAAGGAGATTGGGGAGCATTAGACTATTTAATTTGCGATTTACCTCCGGGAACCAGCGATATTCATTTAACATTAGTTCAAGAGGTATCGGTTACAGGAGCAATTATTGTTAGCACACCACAAGATGTTGCTATTGCCGATGCAATAAAAGGAATCAACATGTTTACAGGAAAAAACATCAATGTTCCAATACTTGGTTTAATCGAGAATATGTCGTGGTTTACACCTGAGGAATTACCGGAAAATAAATATTTTATTTTTGGTAAAGATGGCTGTAAAAAATTAGCGGAGACAAAAAACATTGAGCTATTAGGTCAAATACCCCTAGTTCAAAGCGTTAGAGAAGGAGGCGATTACGGAAGTCCTATTTCTCTTAAAGAGAATTCTATTATTGGCAAAGCTTTTATTACACTAGCCGAAAATTTTATTAAGGCTAACAATAAAAGAAACGAAATATTAGAACCAACAAAAAGAGTTGAAATTAAAAATAACTAAATCTATTAATTAAAAATATTCCCATGTCGAAAAATGCAGAAATGGAACAAAAAGTAAAAACCACACTAGAGATGTTACGACCATATTTACAAGCCGATGGTGGAGATATTTCATTTGTTGAAATAACCGATGATTTTATTCTTAAAGTTGAACTTTTAGGAGCCTGCGGTTCATGTCCTTTTAGCTTACAAACTCTAAAAAACGGAGTTGAACAAGCCATAAAAAAAGAAGTACCTGAAATAAATGAAGTTGTTGCAATAAATATGTAATAAATTTTTTCCTAAAAACATTTTGAAAAGCTGTTCGTAAAAAGACAGCTTTTCTTATGTTTATTTTTTAATAATTTAATATTTCAATCATAACAATATTTTAGTAGATTTACAGTTTTCATACTAGTTATAAATAAACAATTATAATTTTTACTCTAAAGTATAATTAAAAATATTCTATTCTAAAAACAAGAAATCTTGAAAAATAAAAATTTAAAAAATATTATTTATTTACTTTTCATAAGTATATTTATGTTTTCTTGTTCTACAAAGAAAAATACCTTTGTTACCCGTTCTTTTCACAATGTAACATCGAAATTCAATATCTATTTTAATGCAAACGAAAGTTACAAAGATGGAATTACTAAATATAAAAAAAACTATAAAGACGATTACTCTCGTATTCTTCCAATTATTATTTATCCGAATGCATCATCAGCCTCATCGATACAACCACAAATGGAACGAGTAATTGAAAAATGCTCGAAAGTTATTCGTATGCATTCAATTACTGTTAAACCAACTTTAGGTAGTGGAAAAATTTCTGATAAAGAAAAAGCTTTTTACAAGAAATCTGAATTCAACAACTATGTAGATAACAGCTACTTATTAATAGGGAAAGCCCAGTTTTACAAATTAGATTTTTCTTCGGCAATAAAAACATTCGAATATATTGTTAAAGAATATAATCAAGAAGACTCGAAATACGAAGCAAGCATATGGCTTGCCCTATCGTATTATGGAAAAAATGAATATCGAGAAACAAAAGAAATTTTTAAAAAACTTCAGAATGATGAAGATTTCCCTAAAAAACTTTCTTATCTATTATCAACATCAATTGCAAATGTTTACATTAACCAAAACAAAATAGATAAAGCATTACCTTACGTTGAAAAATCGTTAGAATTAGCTCGAAAAAAAGACGAAAAGTTACGACTGCTTTTTATTCTTGCTCAAATTAACGAAGAACTTAATAATTCGGAGAAAGCGACATTTTATTACTCTAGAGTAATAAAAAAGAATCCTCCCTACGAAATGACATTTAATGCAAAAATTAAACTTGCCAGTTTATACAAAGGCGAAAATGATAAAAAAAATATTGATGCTCAATTGAAAAGCATGCTTAAAGATGAAAAAAACCGAGATTATCTCGATCAGATTTATTATGCTTTAGGCAATATAGCCTTAAATAAAAATAACAAAGAACTAGCCTTACAATATTATAAGCAATCGTCTCTAAATAGTATTTCTAATGACAATCAGAAAGGCTTGGCATATCTGGCTGTTGCCGATATATATTTTGAAAATTCTGAGTACACCCCTGCGCAAGCCTATTACGACAGCACTGTTAAGTCGTTAAATCCCACATATCCCGGATATTCTGAATTATTAATAAAAAACAATAATCTATCGAAATTAGTAGTAAATATCGTAGAGGCAAATTTTCAGGATAGCATACAAAAAATTGCTAAAATGAGCGCAATAGAAAGAAATATTTTAATCGATAAAATTATTGAAAATGTTAAAGAAAATGAAGTAAAAGAAAGAGAAGAAAAAATCTCGGGTAATACAAGTAGATTTAGCCAAAACACAAATAGATATCGGGAAAATTATGGAAAAAGTGGAAAATGGTATTTCTATAGCCAAGAAGCAAAAAGCTTTGGAGAGCCTGATTTTCAACGCAAATGGGGAAAAAGAAAATTAGAAGACAACTGGCGAAGAAAAAACAAAACAGACCTGAGTATTGTTGGTATTGACGAACAAGAAACAACAAAAGAAGAAATAAATAACAAAACCGGACTTAGCAATAAAAGTAGAGAGTATTATTTAACAGATATTCCACTAAACGATTCGTTAATACAAATATCGAATAAAAAAATGGAAAAAGCTCTCTTCAAAATTGGAGAAGTTTATATGAACAATTTAAAAAATAATGAAGAAGCAATTAAGGCATTTATTCATCTCGACAAAAAATTCCCGAAAGGAAATTACAATTTACCATCGTACTACTATCTTTATAATTTATACAAAACAACAAATAATAATGCTCTGGCAGAAAAATATAAGAACCTTATTATTAATAGCTACCCCGACTCAAAATACTCAATGGTATTAACAAATCCCTATTTCTTTAAAGAATTAAAAAAGAAAGAAATTGAAGAAGAAAAATATTACATTACAACTTTTAATCTTTATAATACGAAAAATTATATAACTGTAATTAACAATTGCGAACAAGCTAAAAAAAAATATAAAAACTCGGAATTACTTTCGAAATTTAGTTTTTTAAATGCATTAGCCACCGGAAAACTTTATGGAGTAAAACAACTAAAAAAGAAATTAACAGAGGTGTCAGCTAAATATTCAAAAACCGAAGTGGGAATAAGAGCAAAAGAATTATTAGTAAGTATAGAAAAAAACGAGTTGAATCCGACATTAACACAAGTAACTAAAACCAAACTAAGCAAAGTAGACACACAAATCACAACAACAAATAAACCAAATATAGATATTACAAAGAAAGTAATTGAAAAAGAAAATCTATATAGATTAAACGAAAAAGAGCAATATTATTTTGTGTTAGTAATTGATAAAAATATTGATGTAAATATGTTAAAATTCAAATTAATAAATTTTAACATCGACTATTTCTTACAAGAAGATTACTCAACCGAAAACAAACTATTTAACCAATATTTCGAAATTGTTAGTATAAAAACCCTTAAGAACATAAAAGATGCTACTGAATATTACGAAATTTTTAATGTAAAAGAAAATTCTATACTCGATGACTTTAATAATGTTAATTATCAGTATTTCATAATCTCAATTGATAATTATATTACACTAATAAAAGAAAAATCGGTAAGAGAATACCTTCTCTTTTTTCAAGACAATTTCTTAAACAAATAAATATTTTATAAATAGATATTGATTTATCAATAGTTAATTAGTAAATTTATATAAATTTGATATTAAGCTATATATTATATGAGTAAATTGAAAATATTATGGACCGATGATGAAATAGATGTACTTAGACCTCATATAATATTTCTCGAACATAAAGGCTTTGAAGTTACAACATCAACAAACGGCATCGACACAATAGAGTTAGTAAATAACGAATACTTCGATATTATCTTTCTCGACGAAATGATGCCCGGACTAAGTGGGTTAGAAACTCTCGATAAAATTAAAAAAATTATCCCCGACACTCCTGTTGTTATGATTACTAAAAGTGAAGAAGAAAACATTATGGATAATGCAATAGGAGCGAAAATATCAGACTATCTTATAAAGCCAATAAATCCTAATCAGATATTATTAACAATTAAAAAAAACATTAATCCCCAACACCTAATATCGAAAAAAACTATTTCGAATTATCAATCGGTTTTTAATAAAATTAGTTCAGAAATTAATAATTCTATTTCATTTTCTGATTGGGTTAATATATATAAAAAACTAGTTTATTGGGACTTAGAATTAAATGATCAAAATGACAAAAGTATTAACGAGGTGTTAATGATGCAAATGACAGAAGCCAACAAAGGCTTTGCCAAATTTATTAAAGAAAATTACATTAATTGGTTCGAAGATACTAACAAAAGACCTTTAATGTCGCCAAATTTGTTTAAAGACCGAGTTTTACCATTATTAAATAAGGGCGAAAAAGTTTTTGTTTTAGTTATCGACTGCCTTAGATACGATCAATGGAAAATAATATACCCATTAATTAAAGAGCATTTTAAAATTGATTCGGAAGAATTATTTTGTAGCATATTACCTACAACAACACAATATTCGCGCAATTCAATTTTTGCAGGTTTAATGCCTTACGATATTGACAAACTATATCCACAATTATGGTTAAACGACGAAGATGCCGGAGGAAAAAACCAATCTGAAGAGAAATTGCTTGAGAAACAACTCGGACGCTTCTCTATAAATATTAAACACAATTACGAAAAAATAACTAACCTTCAGGCTGGAGAAAAGATTGTAAATAATATTAGCAACTTATTAAATAACGATCTTAATGTATTTGTATATAATTATATCGACATGCTTTCGCATGCTCGTACCGATGTTGATGCTATAAAAGAACTTGCCAATGATGAACCTGCTTACCGTTCGGTTACTTTATCGTGGTTTAAACACTCTTCGCTTTTTGCTCTGATAAAAAAATTAAAAGATAAAAATGTAAAAATTATAATTACCACCGATCATGGAACAAAAAAAGTAAAAACGCCAATTAAAGTAATTGCCGACAAAAACACATCGACAAATCTTAGATATAAAAATGGAAAAAATCTTAATTACAAAGAAAAAGATGTGTTTGCAATAAATAATCCAGAAAGTATTCGTTTACCAAAATCTCATATAAGTACAAAATATATTTTTGCAACAAATAATTCGTATCTTGTATATCCTAATAATTATAATTATTATGCAAATTATTATAACAACACCTTTCAACATGGAGGCATATCAATGGAAGAAATGCTTATTCCGTTTATTCAATTAAGTGCAAATAAATAATTTTTAATAATGATAAAAAATTTAAACTTAAATAGTTTATCTGATCTTGACAATGTTGCTAGAAAGTTTCTAAAACTAAATGACAACAAAAAAGTATTTGCATTTTTTGGCGACATGGGTGTTGGAAAAACCACATTTATTAAAGCATTATGTAACGAAATGGGTGTTGTAGATATTGTTAACAGCCCATCGTTTGCCCTTGTTAACGAATACCAAACAAATAAAGAAGAAATAATATATCATTTCGATTTTTATAGGATAAAAAATATAGAAGAAGTATATGATTTTGGATACGAAGATTACTTTTATAGTAATAATTATTGTTTTATAGAATGGCCCGAAAAAATTGCTGAAATACTCCCCGACGATGTTGTTTTTGTAAGATTAACAGAAGAAAAAAATGGGAAAAGACAAATACAATTTCAATAATAAAAATTAAGAATAATTAAATATTTGAAAATACCATCAAAATATTATAAATTGTCATTCAATAATATGAATAAATAAGTTTAAAATATTTTATCATGCCAAATAAAAATAACTCAACAGGATTTGTTTTCGGAAAATCAGGATTACTTCCACAAGAAGAAATATTAGAAACATTAAAGCAACGAAAGAAACTTATTATTGGCATACCAAAAGAAGATTCTAATTTAGAAAATCGAGTAGGACTTACTCCCGAAGCAGTTGAAATGCTAATCAATAATGGACATGAAGTAATAATAGAATCGGGTGCAGGATGGTCGGCAAATTACTCCGATAACGATTATAGCGAATGTGGTGGTTACATTATAAAAGAAAGAAAAGAAATTTTTCGTTGCGATATAATATTAAAAATAGCTCCGCTTTCTATCGACGAAATAGCTTTATTAAAAGGAAATCAGATAATTCTATCATCATTATATCTATCGACTCGTAACGATGAATATATTCGAATGCTAATTAAGAAAAAAGTAACTGCTATTGATCTTGAAGAATTAAAAGACAACAATAATAATTATCCTGTAATACGTTCGATGAGCGAAATTTCAGGAACAACTTCAATACTAATTGCAGCAGAATATTTAAGCAATACTCATAATGGCAAAGGTGTATTACTTGGAGGAATTACCGGTATCACACCAACCGAAGTAGTAATTTTGGGTGCAGGAAATACAGCAGAATATGCAGCCAAAGCAGCATTAGGCTTAGGAGCAACAATAAAAGTGTTCGACAACTCAATAACAAAACTTAAACAACTACAAAGAAATTTATCGACTCAAATATATACTTCCGTTTTTCATCATCAAGTATTAAAGAAAACTCTTAAATCGGCCGATGTACTGATAGGAGCATTACATAAAGACGATTATTATCAATTTTTTATTACCGAAGAAATGATTAAAAATATGAAAAATGGCTCGGTAATAATCGACATGAATATTGCTCAAGGAGGATGCATTGAGACATCGAAAATTACAAATCATAAGAATCCGGTATTTACAAAATACGGCGTTATTCATTATTGTGTTCCCAATATAGCTTCGCGAGTTGCTCGAACAGCATCTATTGCTTTAAGCAACGTATTTGCACCAATATTATTAGATATTGCCGATGCAGGAGGAATAAAAAATCACCTTAAAGAAAATATGGGAATACGAAATGGTGTATATATATACAATGGAATACTTACAAGCAATAAAATTGGTAATCTGTTTGGAATTCCTGCAAAAGACATAGACTTATTAATGGCCGCCTTTTAATTTATTGTATTTTTAAAATTGCTAACAATATTAAAAACTTGCCCTAATTTGCATACTGCCTGCATGTACAACATTACTGTTAGCCGGTGCTCTTCCGTTATATACTATACTAATATCGAGCACCTTTGTTATTCTGCGTTGAAATAATATTTCCCATGTAGAGTTTTTCCCCGGCTTCAATCCTTCAAGCATTTCGTAAGCTATAGCTGTATTAGATATGTTGTTATAATTTATATTAATAATATTTGCTGTAAGGAACAAACTCCCATTCTTTGGCGAATTAAGTTTAAAAATTGTACCCAAATTATATTCTTTCGATTTCTCTGATGCAAGAATATTCTCTTTCTGAGAATACTTAAATTTAAAATCAATATCGAAATAAAGTCCCGGTTGAAATTCTACCGTTACTTTATTAACCAAACTATTTATATTATAATTTTTCGAAGAAAAGAATTCAGATTCATACTTCTTCTCTAACATCTCTATATCGTCGATTAAAACAATAGATTTAAGAACATTCCATCGAAAACCCAGACTGTTCAGACTTCTTGATCTCATATCGCAACCATTCATCAAAAATATCTTATTGTTATTTTTCTGATAAATATAATCGACACTAAATTTTGCATTACTTCTATTAAACGAAAATGTATTACGTAAAGTAGAATTAAAATTAATTACACTTGTGTCGTTAATACTTCTTTCAAAAGGATTTAGATTTTGTGCAAAATCGTCTAAAACACTCTTTTGCTTAATTCTAAAAGCAAATCTATTAGAGAATCTCGAAACAAATTTATTAATAACACTTTTCTTTTTTAACAATGCTCTAGGACTTAAATTAATTACCTGACTAAACTCATTAGAGAATATCTTAGTATAATCGGTACCCGGCATATATATTCGAATATAGTTTCCTTGGTCTTTAAATTTTGCTATTTCGAATTCGTTAAGTTCAGCAACAGCATTATTGTTATAATCGCTCCAAGAATATATCCCCTGCCCTTGAGCAACTTTTATATAAGAATATTCTCGTTTGGGCTCGAGTCCCGAACCTATTTCGTAAAACAATGATGATGAAAGAGCCCCTTTTAAAGCTCTTACACTATAATTTGCACGAGCTGTCAGAGAATTATCGGGTTTACTCGCACTAATAATTGTATCGTTAATAACTAATTTCCGATAATTAATTAGAGTGCTAATTTTTTGATATCTATTCTTCATAAGATCGTAACCAACAGAAATATTGTCGGAAACAGAGCTTCTTTTTAAATAGTTTTCGTTTGGCAGATAATCGTATCGGCGCATATAATTAGCAAAAAAATTATTCTTTGTAGAATCGCTATTTCGGATAAAAATCTTATACGAATAAAATAAAAAACTATTACTTCTTAAACTATCATTCTCGATATTATGCCATTGATTATTTTCTGATTCGCTTTCAATTCCTAACTCAAAATTTGTAATTTTTTTAACAAAAGATGCAGAATGTCTTATAAATTTTGTTTCGTTAAGCAATGATGATGTATTTAAAGCACTCCCCATAAAACTAAAATCGTAATTCTGTTTATTAATAATAGTTGATAAGGTATGATTGTATCCGGTATAATTATTAGAATAATTCAAATATTTAAAATCGTAAACAGAATTTACAATTTGCTTATGCTGATAGTTTATTTTAAAATTCAGTAAATTTTCATTACTCAAATACTTGTTTTCTATATTCCAATCTCTATCGAACTCAACAATTTTAATTCTTTCTATTTCAGAAAAATCTTTATTAATATTTTTATATAATAAAGTAGTATGTATTTTATTTTCATTGTTTTTAAATTGTATTTTATTTTCTAATTTAAATAATAATGCATAACCAATATTATCGTCGTTATTTTTATCGGAAAAAGTATTTACATCATTATTACTAAGCGAAATTTCGAAAAAAGAATTCGTATTTTCCGATAATTTAATATCGCCACCAATACTTATCATTTGTTTTTTCTTGGGTGTTACAAGAACTTTTACCGGTTCATATTTTCCTTGCAACGCTCCATTTAACGGAGCTATCCATTTATATACTTTCCCATTTGCGGCACTGCTTGTTAAAATATAATTACCATTATTTTCGCCAACTAACGAAAAACCTAATTTATAATATGCTATTTCGCTATTATTCGAATATTCAAATATAGAATACATCACTCCGGCTACCATTGTATCGGTTTTTTCGTATAATACAATATCTTTACGATATTCTACACTATCGACATTTTCGGTAAAAGCATTATTTATGCTATCGCCAATATTAAATAATAATTGTTTCTGATTATCGCTAAGACTTTGAGTTAAAGTTTGATTTTTTGCATCTTGTTCGGAATAAATATTTAACCAAAAATCGCCTTTATTAGTTTTCAATTCGTTAGTATTCTGAACTAAAAATCGAGCATAGCTCCTCTCCGAATATTCATATTCTACAACAATTCTACTATCTTTTGTTATTGGTTGACGAGCAGTAAAACTTAACTCCGAAGAATTATAATTAATAACATAATCTTGGTCTTTCCCTCGTTTTAATATTCTACCATTAATATATATCTTTTCAGAACCTGCAATAATAATTATATATTGCTCGTTCTCAGAGCCTGTAAGTTTATAAGGTCCTTGATTACCTTCTTGTGCGTTAATGTTTTTTTTACAATACTTTCCTTTTGCAATAGCTCCACTAATTGAAGTTATTAAACTAGTATTTGCCTTTTTATTTAATGCGAATTTTGTTTTAACATAAGCTCCCTGCACTTTCTTATTATAATTCATAAAATATCCTCTAGGTTTCGAAATAAGAAAATCGCCACCAATAATTTTTGTATTATCGTTATACAAAGAAATATACATCTTGTCGAATTCGTTCAATTGCTGAGAATTACCCTCGGGTTGAATGGGTATATTTTTATCAGAAATTGCTGCTAAAATCTTAAACTTATCGTTAAACTTCCCCGACAATTGTAAATTCAAATTAGAATTTATAACTGCATCTCTATTATTTCCGAAGGAAATACCACGCGACAAATTTCCACTTTTATTTATCTGATTATCGTTAAAAAATTCAAATTTATTACTTGTTTTTGTCGGTGTCGAATACCTAACTATTTCGCCTACTTTATTAAAATCTTCAATTTTTTTATGATAAGTGTTTGCCGAAAACATAATAGGAAAAACTCTGTATGAAAGATAAATTCTTGTATTCTTTTCTAATATTTCGGAACTAATTACTACTATAGAAGAAGCATAATTCACATTATACAAACTATTGGATATTAGTTTATTATCTTGCGAATACATTATCAACGACCCCGGGACAATAGACAAACTATCTAATAATAATGTGTCGGAATTAATATAAACAGTTTTATGTCGTAAATTACTTAGCTCTTGCGAATAAGACGACTTAAACACAAAAAAAACAAGCAATATGTATAATATTTTTTTCAATTCAAAACATACTTTATTCTTTATAATATCAAAAGAACGAAAAAAAATGCTATTTGTTGAATAGATTCAAATATATAAGAAATAATAGCAAGTTAAAGTTTGAATTTTATTTTATAAAAAGCTATCTTGTAAATTCATTTTTTAAAAATTCATTGCAATGATTAAAAAATATAATATACCATTAATTCAAGATGCAGACTTAAACGGAAAAATAGTTTTAGTTAGAGTTGACCACAATGTAGTAAAAAAAGGAATAATTCACGACCCATACAGAATAGACGCTACTATTGGGACTTTATATCATATAAATGCCAAAGGCGGTAAAATTATATTAATGTCTCACGTTGGTCGCCCAAAAGACAAAAAAACAGGCGAAATAAATATCGACAAACATACTTCGGTTAAACCAATTGTCGATTATCTACAAAGCAAACTACATATTAACATGAAGATTCCCGAATTTTTCTCTCACGAGAAAAAAGGATATCTCGGAATAGAAACCTCAATAAATCATTTAATTCGCGAACTAAAACAAGGAGATATAGATGGTATTTATCTCCCAAACACACGCTGGTTTAACGGCGAAGAAGCCGGAGGCAAAGAAGCTGACAGATTTGCCAATCAACTTGCAGGTCTTGCCGACATCTATGTTAACGACGCATTTGGCTCGTGGCAACCACACGCATCAACTGTTGGCGTTAATAAATATCTTCCATCGTATGCAGGTTTTCTTTTACAAAAAGAAATAGAAAATCTCGAACGAATATATAATCCACAACAACCATTTATTGCTGTTGTTGCAGGTTCTAAATTCGACACAAAAATCGAATCGCTTTATGCACTAATAAAAAAATCAGATTATCTAGTTCTAGGTGGTGTTATTTATAACGCTTACTTAGCGGCAAAATATAATATCAATATCAAAGGAATATCTGACAAAGACATGAATCACGCAAAGAAATTCGTTGAATTCAGCAAAAAATATCCCGGCAAACTAATTGAATTGCCATACATTATTGAATCTGATATCCTTGATGGACGAATAGAAGGCAAATATCGAGTACATAATATTCATGATTTAAAACCCGGAACAAAACTAAATTACATATTAGATATTGCAAAAGAATCGTTTAAAGAAGAAAATGTTAAAAATATTTTTGCATCGGCAAATACTATTTTTGTAAATGCCGTTATGGGATTTACCCCCCACTTTAACGAAGGCACAATAGCTCTCGACGAATTAATCGACGATAATGCCGAAGCAGTAAAGCTCTATGGTGGAGGAGATACTATGCAAGAATTAAAACGATTACTTCCCGGCTTATATATTGTTGCTCTCGATAGTCCGAAATATTATATTTTTACCGGTGGCGGTGCAGTTTTAAAAGCAATTCAAGAAGGAACAACATTAGGATTAGAACCTGTAAAAGCTCTAACTAATTCATAATTAAACAAAATAGAAAATACTGAAATAATATTGCAAAGTTTTTTTAATATAATAATGGAAATATTATTGTACTTATTATTTTTGCATATCGAAAATAATATTAAATATTAGAAAACTATAAACAAGTTAATCAATACAAAAATGAAAGCATTTAAAGCCTACGACATAAGAGGAATATATAACGAAGATTTTACCAAAGAAGATGTCTACAAAATAGGTTTTTTTCTACCCGAATTATTAAAAGCCGAAAACATTCTTGTTGGTAAAGACGCACGTATTTCTTCCGATGAAATATTCGAATACTTAACTAGAGGAATAATCGACAGTGGAGCTAATGTTTACAATGCAGGATTATCGACAACCCCAATGATTTATTATATAACAGCAAAACATAATTTTCTAGCATCGGTACAAATCACAGCATCGCATAATCCGGCAGAATATAACGGGATGAAAATTTCTAAAAATAATGCCATGCCTGTTGGATACGATACAGGGCTTAATAAACTCGAAGAAATGATTAATACCCGTGAAATTGTTCCTGCACAAATGAAAGGTAAAATAATCGATTATAAGGTAAAATCGGAATATGTTAATTTTCTTAAAAAATATGTTACAGACATTTCTAATCTTAAAGTAGGAATAGATTGCTCTAACGGAATGGCCGGCTTATTAATTAAAAAATTATTAGGTAAAAAACCAGAATATATCTACGATAATATCGATTGCACATTCCCAAACCACGAAGCAAATCCATTAGTACAAGAAAATGTCAAAGACCTTAAAAAACTTGTTGTAGATAAAAAATGTGATATTGGAGTAATTTTCGATGGCGATGCCGATCGCGTTATGTTTGTCGATGAAAATGGTAAATTTATTTCTCCCGACCTGATTATTGGATTAATGGCTCACTATTTTCTCGATAAAGAGAAAGGGAATGTACTTGAAGACATAAGAACATCGAAAGCTGTAAAAGAATATGTTGAAAAACTAGGCGGAACCATGCACACATGGCGTGTAGGACGAGCATTTGCAGCCTACAAATTACGCGAAATAAACGGCATTTATGGTGGAGAACTTGCCGGACATTATTATTTTAGAGACTTTTTCTATTCCGATTCAGGAATACTTGCTTCGTTAATAGTACTTAATTTAGTATCGAAATTTAAAGAAGAAGGAAAAAAAGTTTCGGAACTAATTACAAAAATAGGAAAATACTCAAATTCAGGCGAGATTAATTTCAAGATTGAAAAAAAGCAAGAAGCTATGGAAGCAATAAAAGACTATTTTATTGCCAAAGAAAAACCATTAGAAATTCTCGATTTCGACGGATATAGACTCGAATTTAAAGATTGGTGGTTTAATGTTCGGCCATCGAATACCGAACCATATTTAAGATTCTTGGCTGAAGCTGATAACGACAAAATACTCGAAACAAAAATAAAAGCAGTAAAAACAATTCTTAAGAAATTTGAATAACCAAACTATAACTTAATCATGTCTTACAAATCTATATTATTAATACTTTCGTCTATTTTTTTTATTAATATCTCTTTACTGTCGCAAACCACAGATAGTATAAGAAAACCAAAAATTGGTTTGGTTTTAAGCGGTGGAGGAGCTAAAGGCATAGCACATATTGGAGTACTGAAAGTTCTCGAAGAAGTAGGAATAAAACCCGATTATATTACAGGTACCAGCATGGGAAGTATTGTTGGAGGTCTCTATTCATTAGGGTATAGTGCCGATGAATTATCGGAAATAACTAATAATGCTAATTGGATTAAATTATTATCCGACAATCTTTCTTTAAATAAAATTGTTATGGAAGAAAAATACGAATCGAAAAAATATGTATTAAGCTTTCCAATACGTAATTATGAATTAACATTACCATCGGGATTAATTGAAGGACAACAATTACAAAAATTCTTTGCCGATTTATCTTGGTCTCTGCCTCTTCAAGAAAGTTTCGACAGCTTACCTATTCCTTTTCGTTGTATGTCGGTTGATTTACTAAGTGGACAAACAATCACACACTCATCGGGAGATATCTCCGAAGCCATGAGAGCCAGCATGTCTATTCCCAGCATTTTTGCCCCCGAGAATATCGACACTCTTTTACTTATTGATGGAGGTGTAACTCAGAATTTCCCTGCAAACGAAGTTAGAAAAATGGGTGCAGACATAGTAATTGGAGTTTATGTAGGATTTAAAGAAAATGTTACCAAAGAAGATTTATTCTCTTTATCGGATGTATTGTCTAGAGCAACAGTTTTAGGAGGTATCAATAATGCGAAAGGACAACTACAAAATGTTGATATACTAATTATCCCGGACTTAGAAGGATACAGTTCTTCGAGTTTTTCAAAATCGAAACAAATTGAATTAAGAGGAGAAGAAGCTGCAAGAAAATTTTACCCACAATTAAAAAAACTTGCCAATAGCTTAAATTTAACTTATACACCGACAAGAAAAATTAATCAAGCTGAAAAAATTTTTATTAGCGAAATAGATGTAAAAAATATACGCTTTATTAAAAAAAAATTTGTGATTGGGCAATCGGAATTACAAAACAATACCTATATTACAAAAAAAGAACTGCTCGGCGCTATTGATAAAATATACGGCACTCAATACTTTACAAAAGTATCGTATAATCTTGAACAAAAACACGACAATACATACAAACTAGTTTTTATATTAAAAGAAAAAACCCGAGCATTTCTAAATTTTGGTTTACGCTATGACAATCATACAGGTGCCGGTGCAAAAATCAACCTAACTCTAAGAAATTATTTAATTCCTGCGTCGCATATTATACTTAGCGGAAACTTATCAGAAAGTCCGGCTCTTCATTTCGAAATAAATAAATATTGGGGTAAAAAACAAAAATTAATAAATTTCTATTTCCTAAATTTGAATAATGACGAATCTCCTTTTTATGATAATGGTTTTGATATGGGAACATACGACCGTGTATCTATGAATGGAGGTCTAGGGTTAAAATACTCTATAAACTTAAATAAACAAATAGGAATTAAAGGCTTATATGAGTATAGCAAAATAATGCCGCATGAGAACTTGAAAACTTACTTGTCGGCAGAAAATTTTAATTATTACAAAACAACAGCTTTTGGATATAACCCATATTTTAGTCTAAATACCACAGACGACTTATACTTCCCCCAAAAAGGTTCAAAATTAAATATTCAATATAAATATTTATTTAATCCAAAAGTTAGCTATAGTAATATCGATAATCAGACACTTAGTAATTACAATTTTAATCCTAATCAGGATTCTTATAGTAAATTATATCTTAATTACAATTATTACATTAGTTTCTTTAATTCTCTGACTTTTAATATTGGCTCAGATATTGGAATGAATTCCAATGACGCCGGATTATCGAACTATTATATATTGGGAGGTTCCTATTTAGATAATAAAAGAAGCTATATTCCTTTTGCAGGATTAAATTTTGGGGAATTAGTAGTAAAAAATTATGCCACACTTCATTCAGAAATAAACCTTAAGATATATACAAAAATATTTTTATCGTTTAAAGGGAATATTGGATTCAATACAGAATCAGCAAACGATATGTATTCCTTTGTCAAAAACAGCACCTTAAATTCTTACATGAAAGGGTATATGGGCGGAATAAAAATCGATTCTCCAATAGGACCAATTCAATTAATGATTGGCGATAACGATTTCGACAGTAATACCAGATGGTATTTCAGTATAGGGTATCCGTTTTAATTTATTATGGCTATGATATAACATATTGTGGTTTTATATTTCTTGCTGAAACAAATGCATCTTT
>CAZDCZ010000015.1:0-41969 GCA_964504155.1 uncultured Bacteroidales bacterium
TCATCTCACTTTACATCTTACCTTGCTTGTGCACCGACAATATGTCGGCGCTAGCGGGAATTTTGATGAGTTTAAAAATATTGACCCATTAATAGAAACAGATTATATGTGGCATTGAAAAAATTACCGTTTCATAAATAGTATCGCTACTATTTTAATATTGTTAAAACCAATCTTCTATTGCCTCCATTATTTCGGAATTCGCATAAGTAAATACCTTGCCATATCCCCATATTTAATTTATAATTGGTAATTGGGATATTAATTGATTGTCCTATAAACGCAGATTTTATGTGTGCAGGCATATCATCATCGCCTTCTTCGTTATGCGTGTACAAATTATGTCCATCGGGAATTAATTTGCTTATAACTGTCTCCATATCGGCCCGAACCGTTGGGTCTTCATTTTCGTTAATACTAATCGCTGCTGAAGTATGCTTTATAAAAATATTTAAAATACCATTGTATGGCAGCTCTCCTATATTTTCCTTAACAATATCTGTAATCAGATGACATCCTCTCTCAAAATACGGCAAGCTTATTTCTTTTTGTATGATCATAATACTTACTCCTTTCTTATTAAAAATTTATTTAAATTTCTACTAAATTATAAATTATTATGCTCAAATGCAGCTATTTACATCATTAATTGTCGTAAAAACAAAAAATCAAAATTCAAGGACTATTTACTATTTAAGTATAAAAAAAGCAGTTTTTATAAACAGATGTCTCGACTTTGTTCGACATAACAAACACATAAGAGAAGCACTTGTTATTCCGACCCGGTTTTCTTAGCTATTAACCTGTATAAATAACAAATACCTTTGTCTCACTCTGAATAACAACATAAATTAATATTCAAAATAGATTTTGTCTATACAATCCTTATTTTTCTATAGTAACAATATTATTTATCATAAAAAATAACATTAATAAATAATAAAAACTAAAATGTAATGTTTAATAATTAGCTTATTTTTACGACCGGATATATGAATCACATTTTAATAAAATAATATCATAAAAATATATCAGCTTTTTATCCAAAAATGAAATCAATAATAAACATAATATTTATATTCCTTTTAAGCATAAATGTTTATGCTCAAAAAACCGCTATTCTTACAGGGCAAATTAAAAATTTGCAAGGAAATACTATTCAAAATGCTAATATACAGCTAAAGACCAGCTCAATAGGCACAATATCTGATATTGAAGGAAATTTCAAATTAATTGTTCCTATCAAAAAAAGCTACACAATAGAAATTTCTTACATCGGATACGAGAAGAAAGAATTACAAATTAATTTCGAAAATGTAAACAAGAGTAACATAATAATATTAAATCAATCTATCAACCAGATATCAGAAGTATCGGTTATCGGCACTAACAGTCAATCGTCGAATCTTATTAAAATAGAAAAACGAGCCATAGAGATGCTTCCTAATTTGTCGGGTAATATTGAGACTGTAATAAAATCGATGCCCGGAGTTGCATCAAACAACGAGTTAAGCTCGCAATATTCTGTTCGCGGTGGTAGTTTCGACGAGAATCTAATTTATGTAAACGATATTCAAATTTACAGGCCGATTCTTATAAGAGCCGGAAAACAAGAAGGATTAAGCTTTGTAAATTCCGACATGGTATCCTCAATAAATTTTTCGGCAGGTGGATTCGATGCTCAATATGGCGATAAAATGTCGTCGGTTCTTGATATAAAATATAATAAGCCAACACAATTTTCGGGCAAAGTATCTATGAGTTTGCTTGGTGCATCGGCTCATTTCGAAGATGCATTATTAAACGGGAAACTCACATACAATACCGGCTTTCGATATAAAACATCGCAATATTTATTAAACTCCTTAGATGTTGAAGGAGATTATAATCCGGAATTTTACGATTTGCAAACTTTTATAACTTATTCTACAAATAATAAATTACGTTTCGATATTTTAGGAAATTACGGACTTAACAAATATAATTTTACTCCACAAAATAGAGAAACAACTTTTGGCACTGTTCAGGATGCTTTATCGTTAAACATATACTACGATGGTAACGAACTCGATAAATTCGAAACATATATGGGTTCAATATCAGTCAATTATATAGCTAACGATAAACTATCGCTAAAATTTATAGCATCGTCATTCAATACTCAAGAAGCTGAATCATACGATATCCTTGGTCAGTATTATTTAAACGAACTCGATAAATCGATGAGTTCCGACACTTATGGCGATAGCATTATGAATATTGGTGTCGGCTCGTTTCTAAACCATTCAAGAAATAACTTAACAGCAAACGTACATTCTTTTTCGCATAAAGGTGGATATTATACAAGGAATAATAAATTGCGCTGGGGTTTTAAATACAACTACGAAAGTATAAATGACAAAATTCGAGAATGGGATATGATTGATTCTGCCGGATTTTCTCTCCCCTACAACGACACTGTTATTAGTTTATACAACAGTTCGCATGCCGATAATTACATAAAATCTAACAGAATAACAGCATTTATTCAAAACACTTATCATCGTTCGTTTATAAACAGCAATATTTACTTTAACACAGGAATTAGGGTTCATTACTGGGATTTTAATAAAGAAACTGTAATTAGTCCAAGGCTTTCGATATTAGTAGAACCTAAGTTGCACAAAAACATAAAATTCAGATTATCCACAGGATACTATTATCAACCCCCATTTTATAAAGAACTAAAAAATAATAATGGAGAAATAAATAATAATATAAAATCACAATCTTCAATACATTTTGTTTTAGGCTCCGACTATATTTTTTCTGCTTGGAACAGGCCATTCAAATTTACTTCTGAGTTATATTATAAAAAATTAAACAATCTTATTCCTTACAAAGTCGACAATGTACGCATTCAATATTCGGCCGAAAATAAAGCCAAAGGCTATGCCACAGGTGTCGATATGAAGATAAATGGAGAATTTGTTAAAGGAATAGAATCGTGGGCTAGTCTATCTATTATGCAAACCCGCGAAAATATTGTTAACGACCAATATACTAATTCCGATGGCAAAATTATATACCCCGGATATTATTCTCGTCCTACCGATCAACTAATAAATTTTAGTATGTATTTTCAGGATTATGTGCCTAATAATCCATCGTATAAAATGAATTTAAGTCTTCATTATGGCAGTCGTTTGCCTTTTTCTGCACCTAATACCGACAGGTACGACCTTATTTTTAAAATGCCACCATACAGAAGAGTTGATATAGGTTTCTCGAAAATTTTTATTGACGAAAATAACCATGATATTAAAAATAACATTCTAAAACATTTCAAATCGGCTTGGATAAGTTTAGAAATATTTAATCTTCTCGATATTAATAATACAATATCGTATTTATGGATTAAAACTTTACAAAATCAAGAAGGAGAATCGGGACAATATGCTGTACCAAATTATTTAACATCGAGACGAATAAATATTAAGTTAACAGCAAAGTTTTAATTAATATTTAGCATTTTAACATGGCATCTATAACTAATAGGCATATAGTTAATTAACAATTGCAAACATATGAAATTCTCGGAAGAAGATATTAAACAAATTAAGAAAAAAGGACTTTGCGCAATAGATATACAAAAGCAAATAGATAATTTTATTCAAGGTTTTTCTTTTCTTACTGTAAAAAAGGCAGCCACAATAAATAATGGCATTATTAAATTATCGGAAAAAGATATTGATAAAAGCATAAGAACTTATACTAATTCAAATAAAGATATAGTAAAATTTGTTCCTGCATCTGGGGCAGCCAGCAGAATGTTCAAATTATTATTCGAATATTTAGCCAATATAAATATTACTCCCGAAATTGAAAGTTTCTTTACTCATCTGCATAATTTTGCATTTTATAAGAATTTAAAAACAATAATTAATAATAAAGGTCTAGATATAGATATCTTATTAAAACAAAATAAATATTCCGAAATTTTGAATATTTTACTCACTCCTACCGGATTAAATTACAGCAATTTACCAAAAGGACTTTTAAAATTTCATAAATATAAAGAGTACGAAAGAACAGCCGTAGAAGAACATCTTGTTGAAGGAGCCGGATATGCAAAATGCTCCGATTCTACAGTAAAAATACACTTTACAATATCGAAAGAACACGAAGAATTATTTAAAAAACTAACTTCGTCGGTTCAGAATTATTACGAAAAAATGTTTGGAGTAAAATATTGTATTGAATTCTCGTTTCAAAAACCATCAACCGATATTGTTGCAGTAGATTCTAATAATAATTTATTCCGTAATAGCGATAATACAATATTATTTCGTCCCGGAGGACACGGAGCGTTAATAGAAAATTTAAACGATATTTATACAGATATTATATTTATAAAAAACATAGATAATGTAATTCCCGACAAATATAAAGATACTACATACAAGTATAAGAAAGCTTTGGCAGGAGTTTTACTAAATTATCAGGAAAGAATTTTCGAATACACAAAACTATTAAACTCAAACAAGACTATCGACAATAAAATAATTTCGGAGCTTGAGAAATTTTTCGAAAATGATTTATACTTACTATTTCCTGCCGAATATTCTGAATTCGACAATAAAGCAAAAAGGAAATTTCTACTTTCGAAATTAAACCGACCAATACGTGTATGTGGCATGGTTAAGAATGAAGGAGAACCGGGTGGCGGTCCATTTATGACTTTAAACAGCGATAAATCAATATCCTTGCAAATTGTAGAAAAGTCGCAAATCGACACATCTAATAAAGAACAAACAAACATAATGAATAGTTCAAGCCATTTTAATCCGGTTGATTTAGTTTGTGGCATACGTGATTATAATGGCACAAAATATAATTTACTAGATTTTGTTGATAAAGGCACAGGTTTTATATCTAATAAATCGAAAGATGGAAAAGAACTAAAAGCACAAGAATTACCGGGCTTGTGGAATGGTGCAATGGCCAATTGGAACACCGTTTTTGTTGAAGTTCCGATTATCACATTTAATCCTGTAAAAACTATAAACGATCTTCTTCGTAAAGAACATCAATAAAAAAAGTCCGGAAAAATCCGGACTTAATTATCTTTTGAATAATAATTCTCGATTATAAATTATATTGTAAATTAATAAAGAAATATGTTTCTCTTTCTGAGCCATCGGCAGGCACCCAGTCTTGCATATTTGCAGCAATTTTCAATTTATTTATTGGCTTATACTGAACACCCCCAATAATTGCTTGCCCATCGTTATTATAATTCCAAGCATCTGTATCTCCATCTAAAGTATTTGATAATAGCCTATCGAAGCGTCCAAATACTTCAAATTTTTCATTTATATTATACGATATATAAGATGATAAACCATGAATATTATGATCGGCTATATATGCTGAATTATTTTTAAATGCATACTCTATTCCAAGCCTTAAATCATCACTTGCCTGATAGGCAATGAACGAAACAAAAGTCATTTCTTTTTCTTGTTGTTCCATATAATCGGCATAAACTCTTGCGGTAATCTTTTCTGTAGGTTTTACTGTAAGACCAATAGATGATTTATAAGCGTTGTCGAGTTGTGGTTTTGCATATCCTTCGCCATTTGTAATAGAAAAATCGGCACTTAGAATATTATTAAATTTATATACAACAGCCATACCTAAATCGCCACAATTACCTAATTTGTGTTGATTTTGCAATGTTTTAGCAATATATCTGTGTCCCCATACATTTTTTTGTAAATTAAATTGATACAAATTTATCATACCAAAATTAATTTTCAATTTTCCTTTTGTATATTGCAATTCTGCATTTCGAATAAAAACATATCTCTTCAAGGCTGCATTAGTATTATCGGGCATTCCAATATCTAATTTTATATTAGCCGAAAAATTACTACTCATTTTATATTTATATCCAAAATATGCTCTTTGAATTTCGAAACCCGAATTATCAATATCGCTGTTTAAAGATGAATGGAAATTACTAAATATCATTCCGTAAACATTCCCTACAGCTTGAAATTCTTCTGTTGTATTTTGCGCTTTCGAATTAAGACTAAAAATAGTCAATCCAATTAACAATATTTTATTCTTCATAAATTTTTATTTTACTACTAATGTTTTTTAATTAATTACAATTATTACCTTCTTTACATGTTTACAAATATACTAAATCGAGTTTATCGGCAAAATAAGTTAATATCAAACTTATAACAAATGCTATTAAAGGAGCAAAAATCCACATTATAAAGAATTTATTTACCTCAGTTTTTCTAAATATATTTTTAAATCCAAGTTTCGCTACTCCAATACCTAATATTGCAGCAACATTTAACTGAACAAGTGAGGTAGGAATTCCTTTTACCAACGAAGCAACAAGTAATAAACTTGCAGAAAGAAACGCTATAATTACAGCTTCAATTCTACCAAACAGAACTATTTCTTTTCCGGTATTTTTAACTATTTTATGACCAAAAAATGAGCTTCCTATACCAAAGCTGGGAGCAACAATTAAAGTTGCTAAAACCATTACCTGAATAAAGTGACTATCGGTAATATTTAATTCATTAGCGGCCATAGTTGCCAAAGGACCAACAGCATTTGCAACATTATTTGTACCAATAGAAAATGCAACATATAACGACATTAACACAATTAAACCTTTAAGAACATAGCTCTCGTTTACTTTTTTCGAAATAGTATATCCTCTCTTCCTAATAGGTTTATATATGTATTTTCCTATTAAAAAAGCCAAAAGAAACGAAATTAATGGCATTATTAACCATGTAGGCAATATCTCGTAAAAGAATTTATCGGAATTAAACATTTTGAAATAAACAGCAGGAGCTATAACAGCCATAACAGTAGCCTGACTTGTTGATTGTGGGATTCCAAACAAATTAGCAATAAGCAATGCTATTGCAACAGATAAAAGAATTATCGACACAATGGAAAAAGTCATCATTTCGGGATCGAGCAATCCTTTTCCTATTGTTTTTGCTGTTTCTTCTCCTCCTACTATTGCGCCAACAAATACGGCAATCCCGAACATTCCGGGGATTAAGCTTTTTTTAATAATATTCGCTCCATAAGCAGCAGAAAAAGCAGGAGCTGTACCACTGCCTCCCATATTTATTGCAAGAAATATGGCTATAATAAAAGGTATTAAAAAAGGAATAAGCATAATTAAATATTTTGATTAATAATAAAACCAAAAGTATTTAATTAAAAGTTTCTATTTTAGAGTATTGAAACGTACTTTTATAAATATGTATTTATACTTATTATTACGTTTAAACACTTATTAACTACACATCAAAAATCTCATTTTTAATTGCATAAATTACCAAACCTGCTGTATTCTTCGATTGAGTTTTTAATAGAATATTCTCTCTGTGTTTATCTACCGTACGTTTACTAATATATAAAAAATCTGCTATTTCCTGATTTGAATATCCCTTACAAATATTATAAAGTATTTCAATTTCTCGATGCGTTAAATCCGGGTTCTTTTTTTTGTGTTTTTTCTTATTCAAATTTTTAATAATAGCATCTAAAATTTCAGGCGAGAAATAATTTTTACCGGCATACACATCAATTAAAGCTTTTTGAACATCTTCAAATTTCGAATTTTTAAGCAAAAAACCTTTCGCTCCGGCATCTATCATTTCCGAGTAATAATTCTCGTTAGCATGCATCGACAAAGCAATAACTTTTGTTTCGGGAAATAGTTTTAATATTTCCTTAGTGGCATCAATTCCATTCATTATGGGCATTTCAATATCCATAAAAACAATATCGGGCTTTACTTTTTGGGCAAGAGTTAATAAACCTTGTCCATTTTCTGCTTCATGAATTTCTGAAATAAATTCATTATTCGAAAGTAAGAATTTTAAACCTTCCCTAAATAAGTTATGGTCATCTACCAAAAATACTTTTATTTTATCTTTCATTGTGGTATTGTTATTTTCAGAAAAAATCCTTGTTTAGGTTTACTGTGCATTTCTATTTTACCATCCAAAGACTTAACTCTTGAATTAATATTTGACAATCCCATCCCATTACTCTTCGAATTTTTCATGTCGAAACCAATTCCATTATCAGAATAAAATAGTTCTAATCTATTTTCGTAATTAAATAAGGAAATTTCTATTTTTGATGCACAAGCATATTTTAAAGTATTTGCAATTAACTCGCCAATTATACGATACAAAACAACTTCGACATTGTAATCGTAACGTTTCCCATAAAGATTAGATGACTGAATTATCTGTAAATCGTTACCTGTAATAATTGTATCGGTAAATGTTTTAATAGCTTTTTCTAATCCAAAACGTTCTAATATATGAGGACTAAGATTATTTGAAATCTCTTTAATAGATAATATTGCATTATCTACAGCACTTTCTGTTTTGTCGATAATTTTCTCATTTGTTATACCTACAACAGACTTATTAATGGCAGAAATGGCCATTTTGATTGATGATAAAATTGGACCTAAACCATCGTGTAATTCTTTTGCAAATTTCTTTCGTTCGTTTTCTTCTGTTTTAATTATTGCAGATAAAACTTTAGCTTCATTTTCTTTACGCAATTTGTTAATTTTACCTTGGAAATTAAAAATCTGTCGAATATAAAAAGAAGCAACAAACATTAATACGGATATTAAAACAGCAATCCAACTATTTATAGATATTTGAATATTACTACTTTCAATATTATTTATATTTATTAGCTCATTTAATCTTCTAAATGCCATAAGAAGAAAAGCAATAGAAATCATTATCCACGAAACATTAAACTTCGTTTTCTGAATTAGACTAATAGTAATAAGAAAAGCACCAAATTGAAATGCTACTGATATTAATAACGCAAGTTGTATTATCATGAGTGCAATTTAAAATATTTATTTGTTAAACTTATAAGTATTAAATCGTAATTTATTTCTTATTTCCCTTTATATACAAACACAATTTCTCATTAATACTTTTCACAACTACAAATTGAAAATTTTATTCTCAGCACTTTTCCTAAATAATTATTTTTTCCTTACTAATTAATTACAATATTTATTATTTTCTGATTAAATTTGGGATAGAAAAAAATGTAAAATCATGATAAATTCAAATGAAAAGCTTATTAAAATAATAAGTAAAAATACTGATTTTATAGAACCGGTTATTAAATATAGCTGTCAAGAAGATTTTTTTATTTTCGATTTGTCTGTTAATAATAACGAACTTTACAATTTTGACATTTCGGATATTAATGAATTTAACAATTATATATCTACAAAATTAAGTTCTCGAAAGAAAAAATATATTGGTATTGGGGGCTACGGAGAAGATAGACTAATATATAAAAGAAGCAAACATTTTGACGGCAACGGAGAAGCCAGAAGTATTCATTTAGGGATAGATATTTGGGTAGATAAAGAAACCTCGGTTTACTGTCCATTACCCGGAATAGTACACAGTTTTAAGAATAATAGTGGATTTGGAGATTATGGACCAACAATAATTATTGAACATTTACTTGAGGGACTCACATTTTATACTTTATATGGACATTTAAGCATTGAATCGATAGAAAACCTTAGCAAAAAACAAATGATTCGTAAAGGAGACGAAATTGGGAAAGTCGGCTCATCAATTATTAATGGGAATTGGCCTCCTCACTTACATTTTCAGATTATTACAGATATGCTTGGTAAAAAAGGCGATTTTTTTGGCGTTGCACCTCCATCGGAAAAAGAATATTATTTAAATCTTTGTATAAACCCAAACATTATTTTACAAATTGAAAATTTAGATTAACCTGCTTTATTTATGTAAAGACGAAGTGAGTTTTTCAAATTAATTTCAAAACATAAGATAAAATAACAATATCTTATTATTTTTAAATTCTCTAAAATATAAACCTCTCTCCATCTACACATTAGTTAATTAAAGCACTAAGAAGTTTTGAAAATTAAAACATTAAATGTAAATTTATTTTTTTATTAGAAATTTGTCTTCGAAAATTATTATGAAGAATAAACATATAGTAATAAAACATATAGGAAGCTTTAATTCGGAAATAATTGATAGCATACTTTTGTCGATAAAAAATTTATTGGTTAAAGATAATTATCCTCTTATAATACGAAAAAGAGTATATAACATCTCGGTTGAATGTCTCGACAACATTTTAAAACACTCCGATATACATACTGTAAGTAAGAAATTATATGATGACAATCCATCTAGTTTTATTCTTGAAAAAGACGATACTGCATTTTATGTAAAAATCGGGAACATTATATTAAACGAAAATATTAAGAATGTAGATAATAAACTTAAAAAAATAAATTCTTTAAATTTAGATGGAATTAATGAATTATATAAAAATTCGTTACAAAACGGGGAAATATCGAAAAAAGGTGGTGCCGGATTAGGACTAATTGTTATGTCGAAAACAACTAAGGAAAAAATTCTTTATTCTTTTGATGAAATTAATAATAAGTTTTCTTATTTTGTCATGAATTTAAAAATAAGAATAGATAATTAGCAAATACCTATATATTAAATTAAACTTTAAAATTATACATGCGTAAAATACAAATACTTGTATAATTAATTCTTTTTAAAACCAACTTACTAATGAAAATATTAAATATTGAAGCTACATTAAAATCTCCAAAAGTAATTTTTGATACTGAAAATTTTATTTTTGAAATGCAAGGCAATTCCAGACCCGAAAATGTACGCAACTTTTATTATCCTATTTTAGATGCTTTAAAAAGATTTTATGAAAGTGCTTTAGAAAATAATAAACTAGAACAATTTTCGTCAAAAATATTTAAGTATAATTTTAAACTAGAATACTTTAACTCTTCATCGGCAAAATTTATTTCAGATATAATTCTTTTAATTGATAATTATAACAAAAAAGGATTTAACAATAAGATATATTGGTATTTTGAAGATGGCGATGAAGATATGATTGAAGTTGGAGAAGACTTCTCTGAGATGATAAATGTCCCTTTTAATTTTATTATGATAAAAAAGTAAACTTTCCAAAAAAAATATTTTATGTTTTATAATAATAAGGTAGTATGGATTACCGGCGCATCGTCAGGTATAGGCGAAGCTATTTGCTATGAATTAGTAAAACAAAATGCTAAAGTAATTATATCGTCAAACCAAAAAGATGATTTACAAAAAGTAAAAGAAGAATGTATTAAGTTAAACAAAGACTGTTATATTCAATATCTCGATTTATTAAACACTGAACATATCGATGAAATTACAAAAAACATAATTGAGAAATTTGGAAGAATTGATATATTAATAAATAATGCCGGAATTAGTCAACGAGCATTAACAAAAGACACTCCTATTTCTATTGACCGAAAAATATTTGAAATAAATTATTTTGGTACAGTTGCCATAAGCAAATCTGTTTTACCATATATGCTTAAACAAAAAAGCGGATTTATTGCTGCAACAAGTAGTATTTCGGGAAAGTTTGGTTTTCCTTTACGTTCTGCATATGCTGCATCGAAACACGCTATTTGTGGTTTTTTCGAAACTCTTCGTGCAGAAGTTTATAACGATAATATAAAAGTCCTTATTGCTTTTCCGGGTAGAGTAAAAACCGATATTTCGAAACATGCATTAACCAAAGACGGAACCTCTCACAATAAAATGGACGATGGTCAAAACTTTGGTATAAGTGCCGAGAAATGTGCAAAAAAATATATCCGTGCAATACAAAAAGATAAAAAAGAAGTATTAATTGGAGGGAAAGAATTATTAATGGTTTACATCAAAAAATATTTACCAAAATTATTTTATAAATTAGCACGCAAAATTAAAACTAATTAATTGTTGTTTCGACATACTCAACAACCGTATTTCGATATGCACAACAATTAAAGTAAATATAATATTAAAAAAATAAATATAAAATGAAAATTATAAGTGGAATACAGCAAATAGGTATTGGTGTAAAAAATGTTGAAGAAGCATGGAAATGGTATAGACAAAATTTTGGAATAGATATTAAAATTTTTGACGATGCAACTATAGCTGAATTAATGCTTCCATATACAGGTAACAAACCACAAGAAAGACGTGCTGCACTTGCCCTTAATTTACAAGGTGGCGGAGGATTCGAAATATGGCAATACACTAAAAGAACACCACAGGCTCCTAAATTCGATATTAGAATTGGCGACTTAGGAATTTATGCTGCAAAAATAAAAAGTAATAATGTGGCTAAGACATACGAGAATTTTAAACAAAAAGGATTAAATCTTCTTGGAGAAATACATAACGATAAAGCAGGTAATCCTTTCTTTTATCTTAAAGATCCTTTTGGAAATATCTTTCAAATAGTTCACGATACTACAATTTTCAGAAACGAGAAGAAATTAACAGGAGGTTCTACTGGTGCAATTATTGGAGTTTCGAATATAGAAAAAGCATTAAAAGTATATAGCGATATTCTTGGATATAATTCGGTTGTATTTCGAGAAGAAGGTACTTTTGATGACTTAGCGGACTTACATGGTGGCAAAAATCAAAGATTCAAACGAATATTATTAAAAAACTCAAATAAACTACAAGGAAGTTTCAGTAAATTATTCGGACAAAGCTCTATTGAACTTATTGAGGTATTAGACAGAAAACCCAAAAACATTTATAAAGACAGATTCTGGGGCGACTTAGGATTCATTCATTTATGTTACGATATAAATGGCATGAAAGAACTACAAAAAGAATGCGAAGATAAAGGATTTCCATTTACTGTTGATAGCAGTATAAATCCGGCAAGCAATGAGAGTTTCGATATGGGCGAAGCAGCCGGACATTTTTCATATATCGAAGATCCTGATGGCACATTAATAGAATTTGTTGAAACTCACAAACTTCCAATAATCAAGAAAATTGGTTGGTTCTTAGATCTTAGAAAAAGAGATCCAAAAAAACCTCTTCCAAATAGAATAATAAATGCATTGAGATTTTCCAGAATAAAAGACTAAATATATAAATTATATATTATTATCGAACAGACAGATAATAATAGATAATTTAATTTCTCATACTCATCTACTACAACCAACAACAAATACTTCTAGAATTTATTAACATCTAAGTAAAAATATTAATTCCCGATGTTAATCTTTTATTGTTGTAGATTAAATATAATTATCATATTTTTAAACACTAATAATAAACAAAATGCAAATAAAATATCAAGCTTCAGAATTAATATTAAATAAAGATGGAAGTGTTTTTCATCTTCATCTTTTACCTCAAGATATTGCCGACACAATTATTCTCGTAGGCGATCAGGGAAGAGTGGACGTAGTTGCTTCATTTTTTGACAAAATAGAATTAAAAAAACAAAATAGAGAATTTTGCACACAAACAGGTTATTACAATAATAAACGTATAAGTGTTATATCTACCGGTATAGGAACAGATAATATTGATATTGTTGTTAACGAACTCGATGCTCTTGCTAATATCGACCTAAACACCAGAACCGATAAAAAAGAACATAAAACATTAAATTTTATTAGAATAGGAACATCCGGCTCTTTGCAAAAAAATATTCCTGTTGATTCAATTCTTATGTCGAAAAAAGCAATAGGCTTCGATGGTTTACTTAATTTTTACTCGAACAGAGATAAAGTTTGTGATTTAGAATTTGAAACGGCACTAAAAAAGCATCTTGATTGGAATAAAAATCTAGCTTCTCCATATACAGTTGATGCTTCAGAAAAATTAATTAAACTACTTGAAGGAGAAAATATACAAAAAGGAGTTACTATCTCGGCTCCCGGGTTTTACGGCCCTCAAGGCAGACAACTAAGAATACCTTCTATCGATCTTGATATTAACGATAAAATTGAAAATTTTGAATTTGAAGGACAAAAAATAACAAATTACGAAATGGAAAGTTCTGCAATATTCGGTCTTTCGAAACATCTTGGACATAATGCCGTTACTTTATGTGCAATAATTGCAAGTCGAACAAGTAAAGAATATAGCAAAGATTATAAACCTATTATTAAAAATTTAATTAAAATTGTTTTAGATAAAATAACAAATTAAATAGTTACCGATTCTAACAGTAGGCAGTAGGCAGTAGGCAGTAAGCAATAAACTGAAGACTGAATATAATTGAGAAATTACAGAAAGTATAAACAAAACTTTTAAGATATACTCTAAATAGTGAAGCAGAATAATACAGAAATTAAAGCGCTATTAAATCTTATCGACGATCCGAATGATATCGTTTTTCGGCATGTATCGAATAAAATTTTGTTACATGGCATCGATATTATTCCAGATCTTGAGAAAGCTTGGGAAAAATCGACTAATAAAATTATACACGAGAGAATAGAAAATCTTATTTTAGATCTTCAATTCTCGACAATAAAACAAGATTTTACAAATTGGAAAAACAGTAAAAAACAAGACTTACTGACCGGCATATTTCTTATTGCAAAATTTCAATATCAAAATATTAAATTCGAAACTATTGTAAATAAAATAAACAAAATAGAAAGAGATATTTGGATAGAAATTAACGATAATTTAACAGCTTTAGAAAAAGTTAGAATTATTAATAAGGTGCTCTTCGAACATCACAATTTCTCAATTATTGATTCTGAAAATATTTCTCCAAAAGATTTATATATAAATAATTTTCTAGATACCAAGAAAGGCGGAAAAATATTAATCGGACTTGTTTACATTATTCTTGCCAAGAAACTTAATATATCTATCGAAGGAGTTTTACTACCTAAAAAATTAATTCTTGCATATATTGATGATTATTCGCTTGAAAAAGATATTTTATTTTACATAAACCCTGACGATAAAGGAAAACCATTTAATAAAAAAGAGATAAACTATTATATAGAACAAAATAATTTAGAAAAAAAATCATCTTACTATTTACCGGCAAATAATATCGAAATTATAAAATTTCTATTACAACAATTAATTTTATTATATAAAAACGAAAACAACACAAACAAAATATTAAATTTGCAGAATATTATTAATATTATTAAATAATTTTTATATGACTAATAAAGCCAACGACGAAATAGATTTAATAGAATTATTTATTAAGACTTATTTATTCTTTAAAAAACATTTTTATCATTTTTTAATTATCGGATTAATTGGCGGAATTGCTGGAGGAAGCTATGGTCACTTTTCTAAAACAAACTACGAAAGTAATTTTATTGGATATACCGATATTGTATCTAACGAAATTTTAATTGAACAAATAAACAATTCAATAGTTAAGTTGTGCAAAAACGATAATACAGAAAGTCTTGCAGCTATATTAAATACCACTCCGGAGGTAATAAAAAGCATTACGAAAATTGAAACATTTATTCCTAAAAACAGTAATTCTGTAGAAAAAAACATTACTCGTTTTGGGATAAATATACAATTAGACAATACTGAAAATTTCGAAATAATTAAAAATAATTTATATAAAACATTAATTAACAACGAATATCTTAACAAAAGATATAAGATTTATATAAAACAAAACCACGAGCAACTTACTAAATTAAATAGCGAAATAAATGAACTCGATGAGTTACAAAAAGAAATTTTAAATTCGTCGAATGTACGAGGACAAGTTATCGTACAAACCGATAAAAAATCGTTTCATACAGAAATAATGAGTTTGTATGCCCAAAAACAAGAAATAGAGCGAGCAATAGAACTTGCCGAGCCAATAACAGTTATCGATAATTTTACTACCATTTCGAAAGTCGAAAAAAACTCGCTTAAGAAAAGCATTATTGGAGCTTTTACATTATTCTTTCTAGCATTACTCTATTTTGCATTTAAAAATCTTAATAAACTTTCGGAAGAAAGACAAAACTAATTTATATAATTTATCACTAGCATCCGAAAGTTTTTGATAAATTCGATAAAATAAAGCTTTAGTCCAGTATTTTCGTTGTAAAACTCAGATTATCCAGAAAATCCGCGCAAGCAAGGGGCACCGTCAACATGTCGGCGCTAGCGGGATGTAGCTTTAAACCTATTCAATAAACTATTTCCGTCTTCATTTGTGAAGAACATCAAGTCCGTTTAGTTTATATTATTAATATTCTCGTCCATTAATTATCTTTTTGTTCGATTGATTTAAGTGTTTCCTTTAATCCAATCTTTAAATATTTCAATTCGCCCAATTCTGTTAGAATTATCGATTTAATAAATTCTATTTGAATTTCCTTTTCACTCTTAACAAGGGTTTCCGCTAAAACTGGAATCATTTCAGTTGTTGCACGTCTTTCATTTCTCTCAATTTTACTCAATATTGAAGTGTCAATATCAAGTGCAGCAGCAACTTTTCTAAGTGGTAATTTTCTGTCTTCTCTTGCTTTACGCAGGTATTCTCCAAATAATTTCATTTTGTAACATTAGTTTATACGATTCTGTCTAAAAGTATAAATATTTTTTTTTATTTTCTCCGAGTGTGGTAGCATTTTCAATATATTTTTTTCACACTCCATTTGTTACGAGGTCTTTCTTTGCCTTGCCATAACAATCTTATTAATATAATCTCTGATTTACAACAAGATATTGAAAAACTAAAACAACAGATGTTGTAATATTTATTTCTGATTCAAAACCAATAATCATATACTAATTCAGCCCCATAAAAAAGTTGTGAGGCTGAAATTAATTATAATATTTAAGATACAACTAGCTTATAAATCATTTAGCATTTTATTTCGCCACCACCAAATAAAACAATACCTTTTATTGTAAGGCTTTTACCAAGGTCTTTAGG
Organism: uncultured Bacteroidales bacterium; assembly: GCA_964504155.1. Taxonomy (GTDB): domain Bacteria; phylum Bacteroidota; class Bacteroidia; order Bacteroidales; family UBA12077; genus CAZDCZ01. The sequence goes on from CAZDCZ010000015.1 coordinate 16,849, forward strand.
TTTATTATTGCGAGAAAATCTTTTATCGGAAAAACCGCCAAAAATAGATATTACATCTACCCTAACATTCCATTCTTCGGGGACTATACAAGAAGAACCACCAAAAAGGCACAACACATCAATTACTTGATCTCCTTCGGCTAATTGCGATTCTCTCAAATCGATTTTAGAGCCACCCAAAATAGCAGTTATTTTTCCTCCTTTAAAATTATTGGAAGTAATATATTTTTCTCCCCCACCTAATATAGATACATCATCGATATAATCAACTCCTTTGTTAAATTCTGATGAAGACCGGTATGCAAATATTCCTTTCGACCTAAAAACAATAATTAATCCAATAGATATTAATAATATTGGCCAAAAAAATCTACGTATAGCAAAAGGAATATTAATAATATCGGGCAATATAAATATAGTACCAATAAGAATTAAAATTAATCCCGTTGATTTATTTTCTCTCGAAGAAATCAATACTACACCAATTAATATTAATAACATTTCCCAAGTAAAAATATAATGTATAACACCATTAGGTATAATATTAGCAATTTTTGCTATAAATACAAATCCTATTAAAATAAGAATAATACCAAATGCTCCACGATTTCCGCTTCTATTTCTATGCTCTTCCATATCGATAAATTTATTTTTTTTCTTTTTTATTATTTGTTTTATCTAATTCAATTGTTTTTCTTTTTTTTCGACTAAAGAAATAAACAAATATTAATACAATTACCCATAAAGGCCATATTCTAAAAATAAACAACACAAACATCAGTAAGCTTACCCATCCCGAAGCAATTGAAGAAGCAAAACGCTGAAAATAATTTGTTATTTGCTCCGACGAATATTTCTATTCAAGTTCCTGATAAAATGTTAAATTAATTATACAATACTGAACACTATTCTTAAGATATATTAATTTCCCTTCTTGCACTTCAATTTCCTCACGTATAATTCTGAGTTTATTTTCTATTTTCAGAATATTTTAAATAGTATTTGCTTTATTTAACAATTCAAATATCGTTGTTCAACTTTTTTCTTGCTTTTTATTCTTGAATTAATATCAATATATTTCTCAATAACATCGTCGGCTTCAATATTTTTATATTCTCTTGAAATAACATTATTTTCGAGTTGCCTTATTAAAAAATCAAAATTAACGGCAAGCACTTTAATACTTATGTTTCTACTAATTTTTATCTTCGAATTATTCTGCACTTCATTCGAAATGTAAGCATTCGAAACATTAATAATTGAATCGATAAATTCTCGATATTTATAAAAATCATATACTTCAACACTTAAATCAGCATTTTTTATAATTTTTCTATCAATACTAATTTTCGGTTCATTAATACTTGCAGGAGTTTCTTTACTATAAGATGTTGCAGGGGTATAACTATTATTCGATTTAGATTCTTTAAAACTTCTATTTAATTTAGAACCACATGAAATTATTAAAATTGATGCCAAAATTAAACAAACTACAAAAATCGTTTTCATAATATATATTATTTTGAATTTTCAATTTATGATATTTTTTTTGATTATTTCATATTATAAATAAAATTATTATAAAATAGCTCTTTCTTAAACAATAAAATATATCATTAATAAAATAAATGACTATCCGTGTATTTCCCTAATTCAAAGATTAATTTTCTTCATATACCCCATCCTTAAAGGGAGCGAAGAAAATTAATTTGCTCCCTTTAGGGTTCAGTCAAACAAATTTATTTTCAACATAAATCTCTTGTAAATAGGTATATAAGCAGACATTCATTTAAAATAATTCTCTAGCAATCAATTTTTAAGCCATCATAAGCTAAAGAAACGTTTTGTGGTAATTCTTTATTAACTTCGTCGTGTAATCCCATTTGATGGCTAATATGTGTAAGATATGCACGTTTAGGACTAAATTCTTTTATTACTTCTAAGGCTTCGTGTACAGAATAATGCGAAATATTTTTAGTTTTTCTTAAAGCATCGATAATAATATATTTTGAGCCTGAAATTTTCACCTTTTCTTCTTCGGGAATATAGTTAATATCGGTTAAGTAAGTAAAATTTTCTATTCTATACCCTAGCACAGGCAATTTATAATGGTATGCTCGTATTGGAATAATTTGAATATTGCCAATATAAAATTTCTCATTACTATTAATATTATTCAAATTAATTTTAGGCACACCCGGATACTTTTTATCACCAAAAGAATAATGAAATTCTGATTTTATTGCGTTCTGAACTCTTTCTTCGGCATAAATATCAATACTTTTTCTGTTTAAAAAATTATATGGTCTAATATCATCTAATCCTGAAATATGATCGCGATGCTCATGTGTAATAAGAATTGCATCAATATTGTTAACATTCTCGCGTAACATTTGTTGTCGAAAATCAGGTCCTGCATCAATAACAATAGTCTTATTCTGAAGCTCTATTAATACAGAAGCTCTTAATCTCTTGTCTCTCTGATTTTCAGAAGTACAAACCTTACATTTACATGATATTATCGGCACTCCCTGAGATGTTCCGCTACCTAATACTATTACTTTCAAAATTATTTATTTTTTATATAGAACAAATATAACAAATCTATACTTGCATAATTCTATAATTTTTAGAAATGAATAATTTTTAGACAAATAAGCATAAAACTTCTGATGATTTTATGCATTTAAAAAATATAAATTATCAAATTATCTCAATTCATAGCTTAATAAATTTTATTAATCTCAAAACTTCAATACTTTTGTAATCTTAAAAATAAAATTATGAAGGCTAAAATATATTTAATTCCCACTACTCTTGGCGATAGTAATATTAATAGTGTTATTCCCCAAGAAGTTATTGATATTGTAAACTCTACTGATTATTATATTGTTGAAAATATAAAAACTGTTCGTCGATATCTAATAAAATTAGGAATAAAGAAAAAAATTGATGATTTAACTTTTTTCACTTTAAATAAACATACTTCTGAACAAGAATACGAATCGTTTTTAAAACCTATAGCAGAAAACAATAATATTGGTATTATTTCGGAAGCAGGAACCCCGGGTGTTGCCGATCCGGGTGCTGAGATTGTTAAACTTGCTCATCAAAAAAATATTGATGTAGTGCCTTTAGTCGGGCCTTCATCAATTCTGCTATCTGTAATGGCTTCCGGTTTAAACGGACAAAATTTTGCATTTGTAGGCTACTTGCCAATAAAAAACCCAATACGTTCGAGAAAAATTAAAGACTTAGAAAAACGTTCAAAAATCGAGAATCAAACACAATTATTTATAGAAACTCCGTACAGAAATAATAATTTGTTAAAAGACCTTACAAACTCGTGCAGCTCGGAAACCATGCTTTGTATTGCTACAGATATTACTTTAGAATCAGAATTTATAAAAACAAAAACTATACAAGAATGGAAAAAAAATTTACCTAACATTAATAAAAGACCTACAATTTTTTTAATTCACAGATATTAACAATCTACAATAGAATTTCTTAACACATTAATTGCATTAGGGCCTTCATTAAAAAGCAAATCAATAATACTTAAATTTGGTTTCCATCCGTATTTTTCGACAAAAACCTGATGATATTGTTCCGGAACGAAATATTTATCGAATTTTGCCATAGATTCTTTTGGATGAAACATTTCTCTATAATCTAAAATATCGAAACCTTCGTAATACTCATCGGTGTAGAACAACTCTACTTCGATACCCAAATTTTCGATAATAAAGTTTTGTAATTCTATATTAAAGTCAAATAAATATTTAAATTCTTTACTATAAAATGGTTGTAAATCGTCTTCGAAAAACTCGAAAAATGGCGACGATCGATATGCCGATTCTATAGATTTCCAATGTAATTTTCTCCAGTTTGTATCGTAATCGATAATAATATCTTTTACGTATGTTTTGGGTTTATCTTTTTTTATTGGAATAGTTAAGTTTACAATTCCGTTAGCAGAATAAATAACACAACGATTTCGGTATGTTTGTTTAGTATAATTCTCGAATTTTTCAATAAGTACCTTATTGTATTTCAACAATTTACTATAATACTGAATTGTACCTAAATATGCAGTAGATAATATAATTTCCATAACTTATTTTTCTAAATATAAGGTTCAAATTTATAAAAAAACACCGCACAAATTATTTTGAACGGTGTTAATTATTTACATATTCTTAAACTTTAATGAATTATCGAGATTACTCTGTTCCAACGTATTTTATTAAATAATTTTTTATCTTTATCAAGAGATAACCATATAAGCAAAGCTTTTCCAACAACATGGTCTTCAGGAACAAATCCCCAATATCTCGAATCGGCAGAATTATGTCTGTTATCACCCATCATAAAATAATAATCCATTTTAAATGTATAATTATCTGCTATTTCTCCATTTATATATATAGTGCTATCGCTAACGTATAAATCATTTTTTTCGTATGTTTCGATAATACGCTTATATAAAGGCAAATTATTTATATTTAAGTCAACAGTTACACCTTTCTTAGGAATATAAAGTGGGCCGAAATTATCTTCTGTCCATTTATAATTTTGGCTAAACGGGAAAATTGAAATACTTGCTGAATTAAAATTATTATTTTCATATTTACTCACATTCGTAACATTAGAAAAATTTTCAAGATTTTTCACATTCTCATTTGTCAATGGCAATTCATATAATGAGTTAGACGGAATATATTTTCTGTCATCAACTGCAATATTAAGTTTTTCTAAATGCCTTGAATTTATTTTTGTTCCGTTTGTTTTAACAAAATAATCGTATTGCATATCCTTAAAATGCTCTTGTTCTAGTCCATTAATAAACACTTGACTATGTTCAATTTTTAAAGTATCACCCGGAATAGCAACACATCTTTTTATATAATTCTCGCGCTTATCAACAGGACGAACGGTAATATTATACTGGTCCCACACGTAACCTCGAGCAATAGTTTTATACTTATCGAAACTTTGTATTGGATTTCCATTTTGCACATCTCGTCTTTTCAATTCATTGGCATACTGACGCAAAATAGACTCATAACTCTGCTCTTGCATTTCAACAACAACAGTATCTCCTGCCGGGAAATTAAATACAACAACATCATTCCTTTTCACCTTGCCAAACCCTGCAATTCTTTTATATGGTCTTTTTATCCATTCTAAATACGATTTAGTATTCTTAGTAAGTGGTAAAGTATGATGTGTAAACGGAAACGAAATTGGAGTATTCGGCAATTTTGGTCCGTAACTAATTTTACTTACAAAAAGATAATCTCCTACTAATAAAGATTTCTCCATCGATGATGTAGGGATTGTATAGGCTTCGATAAAAAACATTCTTATTATTGTTGCAGCAATAACTGCAAAAACAAGAGCATCGACCCATTCTATTAATGTGCTACGTTTTTTTCCTTTATTATCACGTTTTTTCCAGAATGTCCAATTAACTATTTTTGTAATATGATAATCAGTAATTACTAATAAACCTAACAAATACCAATAATTCCCAATCCATATAATAAATAGAATATAAATTAGAATTGCTAAACCAAACTTAAAATACTTGTTTCTTAAAATTTCTTTAAGTGTCATTTTTTATAATTTTATAATTAAAACTTTAACATATCATCCATTGTATGAAATCCTGTTTTATCTTTTATATATTCCGATGCTAAAACTACACCCAAAGCAAATCCTTTGCGATTTTTAGCACTATGAGAAATTTCTATTTCATCGAATTGCGATTCGTACTTTACTTTATGAACTCCTGCAATATCTCCTTTTCTAACAGATTTTATAGCGATAGCATCATAAGCTTCTTCATTTTCTTTATTCCATTGATTTTTTCTTTCTAGTTCATGCAATAATCCTTCGGCAATAGTTATAGCAGTCCCACTGGGAGCATCGAGTTTTTTTATGTGATGTATTTCTTCAACCTCCACATTATATTGATTTTGATTATTCATTATTGTTGCTAAAAACTTATTAAGTTTGAAGAAAATATTTACTCCAATACTATAATTTGAAGCATAAAAAAATGTTTTATTTTCTAACTTGCACTTTGTTTTAATATCTTCAATTTTATTTAGCCACCCTGTTGTACCCGATATTACAGGAATATCTGCATCCATACATTTAAGAATATTAGAATAAGCTGTTTCGGGTATCGAAAATTCAATAGCAACATCAACTTTACTCAAATTTTCTATTGTAAATTTGTCGATATTGTTAATATCTATTTTTAAAACTATTTTATGGTTTCGTTCTAGAGCAATTTTTTCAATTTCCTTACCCATTCTACCGTAACCAATAAGTGCAATATTCATATAAGTAAAAAATTTACAGAGTACTAAGATAAAACTAAATACTAAGAATTTCGAAATATTTATCTTAATATATGTTAATAAATCATAAAACTAATTTTAAAAAACACAATCTTGTCTAAAATTAAAAAAGGGAAGCAAAATGCTTCCCTTCAAATATTTATATATATATTTATTTCTTCTTAACAGCTTTAACAATTGCAGAGAAAGCTTCAGGCTCGTTCATAGCAAGATCTGCTAATACTTTACGATTTAGAGCAATACCTTTTTTATTAAGTTCGCCCATAAATTTTGAATATGACATATCATGAAGTCTAACTCCGGCATTTATTCTCTGAATCCAAAGACCTCTAATATTTCTCTTTTTATTTTTTCTATCTCTGTATGCATAAGTTAAACCCTTTTCATAGGCATTTTTTGCGACTGTATGCACATTTTTTCTCCGACCAAATTGACCTTTGGTCGCTTTCATTATTTTTTTTCTTCTAGCTTTAGCAGCTACTGAATTTACCGATCGTGGCATATTTTTTTCTTTTTTGAATGGTTAGCGTCCAAACAGGAACTTTTATGCTAATTCATTCTGATTAAATACTAATAATAAATTTACTTCTTTGCTAACAAAAGTTTAATGTTTTTCTCGTCAGTTTTATCAACTTGACCAAAGTGTCCAAGATTTCTTTTTCTTTTCTTAGATTTTTTAGTTAGAATATGACTTTTGAAAGCATGTTTTCTCTTAATCTTCCCTGATCCGGTAAATTTAAATCTTTTTTTCGCTCCCGGATTTGTCTTCATCTTTGGCATTTCTACTATTTTAAATTATAAATTAATTATTTTTTCTTTTTAACAATGTTTTTAGGTGCCAGAAACATTATCATTCTTTTTCCTTCTAATTTTGGCATTTTTTCTACTTTACCATAATCTTCAAGGTCTTGTGCTAAGCGCAACAAAAGAATTTGTCCTTTATCTTTAAATAATATTGATCTACCTTTAAAAAACACAAAAGCTTTAAGCTTAGCTCCATCGCTAAGGAATTTTTTTGCATGATTCAATTTAAAATTATAATCATGTTCGTCGGTATTTGGGCCGAAACGTATTTCCTTAATTACAACTTTTACTGTTTTCGCTTTCTGCTCTTTTTTTTGTTTTTTCTCTTTGTAAAGATATTTTTGATAATCTACAATTTTACAAACCGGCGGATCTGCATTTGGTGAAATTTCCACTAAATCAAGTTCCATATCATCAGCCATCTTTATAGCTTCTGCTATTGAATACACTCCTTGATTTTCAACATTTTCGCCAACCACACGCACTGAACGAGCACGAATTCTACCATTTATATTATGTGCCGGCTGCGTATTTCTTCTTACAAATTTTTTCCTTGGTCCTGCTATGACTAAGTCCTCCTTTACTTTAGTTAAACCTTTATTTAATTGATTCTAATTGATCTTTCACTTCTTTATTTATATAATTAGCAAACTCATCGATACTCATACTTCCAATATCTCCTTTGCCTTGCAATCGCACAGAAACAGTCTCATTTTCAGCTTCTTTCTCGCCTACGATAAGCATGTATGGGATACGTTTTAATTCATTATCACGTATTTTTCTTCCTATCTTCTCGTTCCTTTCATCAATTAATGTGCGAATATCGGAATTATTTAATGAAATTAAAACTTTTTTTGCATAATCATTAAATTTTTCACTAATCGGAAGTATCACAACCTGATCAGGAATTAACCATAATGGGAATTTTCCCATAGTATGTTCAATTAATACAGCTATAAATCTTTCCATCGATCCAAAAGGTGCTCTATGAATCATAATTGGGCGATGTTTCTGATTATCTGAACCTACATATTCTAAATCAAATCGTTCGGGCAAATTGTAATCTACCTGAATTGTGCCAAGTTGCCAATTACGACCTAAAGCATCTTTTACCATAAAATCTAACTTAGGGCCATAAAATGCGGCTTCACCATATTCTACAACTGCGTTCATATTTTTCTCTTCAACAGCCTCAACAATTGCTCGTTCTGCTTTTTCCCAATTCTCGTCAGAACCTATATACTTAGAATGATCGTCTTTATCGCGTAAAGATATCTGTGTTGTAAATTTTTTAAAATCTAAAGCATTAAATATTGTAAAAATAATATCCATTACTTTTTTAAACTCATCTTTTAATTGGTCGGGACGACAAAATATATGAGCATCGTCTTGAGTAAAACCACGCACTCTTGTTAAGCCATGAAGTTCTCCACTTTGCTCGTATCTGTAAACAGTACCAAATTCGGCATATCTAATAGGCAAATCTTTATATGAATGAGGATTTACTCTATACATCTCACAATGATGGGGACAATTCATTGGTTTTAATAAAAACTCTTCACCCTCGGCAGGCGTGTGTATTGGCTGAAACGAATCTTGTCCGTACTTTTCGTAATGTCCGGATGTTACATACAAATCTTTCAGTCCGATATGTGGAGATATAACTTGCTCGTAGCCGTATTTCTTTTGTATTTTCTTGAGAAAATTTTCTAAACGTTCGCGTAACATAGCTCCTTTAGGCATCCATAAAGGCAGCCCCTGTCCCACTTTCGATGAAAAAGCAAACAATCCAAGCTCTTTTCCAATCTTTCTGTGATCGCGTTTTTTTGCTTCTTCTAAAAAAACAAGATATTCGTCGAGCAATTTTTTCTTTGGAAAGGTAATTCCATAAACTCGGGTAAGTTGTTTGTTTTTTTCATTACCTCTCCAATAAGCTCCTGCTACGCTTAATATTTTTATTGCTTTTATTGGAGACGTATCTGGCAAATGCGGTCCTCTGCAAAGATCGGTAAAATTACCCTGTTTATATAAAGTAATCTGACCGTCTTCAAGTTCGTTAATTAATTCAACTTTATATTCATCGCCTTTTTCTGTAAAGAATTTTAGCACATCGTTTTTTGATATATCACTTCTAACAAACTCATTCTTCTGACGAGCCAACTCAAGCATTTTATTTTCTATCTTAGAGAAATCGGCATCGGTAATAGTTCTATTTTCTCCTAAATCTATATCGTAATAAAAACCATTCTCAATATCGGGGCCAATACCAAATTTAACTCCGGGGTACAAACTCTCTAAAGCTTCGGCTAATAGGTGAGCAGAAGAATGCCAGAAAGCTTTTTTCCCTTCTTTATCGTCCCATTTGTGCAAAACAATTTTAGAATCATCAATTATTGGAAAGGTTAAATCTTTAACTTCATTATTAATAGTTATCGACAATACTTCTTTAGCTAATCTTGGACTAATATCTTTTGCAATATCGTATCCTGTAATTCCTTTGTTATATTCTTTTTCTGTATTATCGGGTAAAGTTATTTTTATCATAATTAAATTATATTCATTTCGACTTGCAAAGATATAAAATCTTTACATACGACGATATTCTATTACAATTATTTCTAATAATAAATGCTACAAAAAGTACTTATTAAAAACATCTATTAATCTGTACAAAAAATCATGTTTGTCTGCACTATATTTAACTTTAAGATTAGTTCTACTTTAACAGATTAAACAGAATTAAGATTTCTTAGTTTTTTTACCCCTAACCCTAAGAGAGAAAGCTAAAAAATCAATCTGTTCCATTTAGGGGCAAGGGTAAAAACAGGTTAATTTTGTGTTAAAACATAATCTGTCAAAGTAGAATTAATGAGTTTTTTATTAATCCGAAAAATTCACAAATTTTTAGCGATTAAGAAATACTAACAAATTTGGAGTTTTTAAGACCCCCAAATTTGGGTATTTCTAAATCGGGATTATCCGCATTGCTTCCCACTACCCATCGCACATTAATACAATTCGTTACACTTTTGTCTGAATATTTCGAGTTAACTTATACCTAGTAAAACAATTTTAAAAATATTCGTTTTAAACTTTATATAATTTTATCAATCAAAAATCTAATAAATATTATAATTTTGATATTTGAAATTTAATAATTTTCTATAATAATTGATAAATCTGAATTTATGAAAACATTAAAAACTTTCTTTTTAATATCTATTGCGGTACTTATTTCTACTATAAGTTTTTCTCAAAAAGCAGAAAAAACAATTTCGCTTGACGACATATTTAAAAATGGAACATTTCGTTCAAAATCGGTTTATGGACTTCGTTCGTTAAACGATGGAGAAAATTATACTACTTTAAATAAAGGTCGAATAATTGTAAAATACAGTTATAAAACAGGCGATGTAATAGATACTTTATTTAATTTAGATGATTTTGAAGTTGATTTTAATTCCTTTAACTCCTACAAATTTAGTTCGGATGAATCGAAAATTTTAATTTCGGCAAATGCCAATTATATTTATAGAAGATCGTTTGTCGCCGATTACTATATTTTTAATCTAGAGAGCAAAAAAATTATTCCTATTAGCGAAAACGGAGGACAAAGACTTGCAACTTTATCACCGGACGGATCAAAAATTGCATTTGTTAGAGATAATAACATTTTTATCAAGGACTTCATTAATAATACAGAAAAACAAATAACTTCAGACGGGAAATATAATTATATAATAAATGGTAGTACCGATTGGGTTTACGAAGAAGAATTTGCTCTAACTCAAGGATTTCAATGGTCGCCAAAAGGAGACAAAATTGCATTTTATAAATCAGACGAAAGTAAGGTTAAGCAATTCAATATGACCATGTTTGAACACAAATTATATCCGGAAAATTATTCGTTTAAATATCCTAAAGCAGGAGAAGACAATTCAATTGTTTCGATTCATGTATATGATTTAAATACCAAAAAAACATCAAATATGGATATAGGAGAAGAAACAGATCAATATATTCCACGAATAAAATGGACAATAGACAATAATATTTTAGGTATTATTAGAATGAACCGCTTACAAAATAAAGTGGAGATTTTACTTGCCAATGCATCGACAGGGGAATCGAAAAATATTTATACCGAAACAAACAAATATTATATCAGACAAATTGATGATAACTATTTTACAATTCTTACCGATGGCAAACGCTTTATTATTAATAGCGAAAAAGATGGTTATAATCATTTATATCTATACAATATTAATGGCAAATTAATTAATCAAATAACTAAAGGGAAATGGGATGTAACAGGATTTTCAGGAATCGATGAAAAGAATAATACAATTTATTATTCTTCGGCAGAAGAATCTCCATTAAATACTGCAATATATTCTATTAAACTTGATGGTTCGCATAAAAAGAAACTATCTGAAAAAATAGGATCAAATAGAGCTTTGTTTAGCAAAGGCTTTAAATATTACATTAATTATTATTCTAATGCCAACACTCCTTATTACATTACCTTACATAACAAAAAAAATAAATTAATAAGAGTACTTGAAGATAATGCTAAACTTAAAGAAACAATTAAAGAATATGGATTCAGTAAAGAAGAATTCATGTCGATAAATACACCATCGAGCAAATGGGATTTAAATGCATATATGATAAAACCAAAGGATTTTGATGAGAATAAAAAATATCCATTATTCATGTATTTATATGGAGGTCCGGGTTCTCAGCAAGTAACCGATTCGTGGGGACGCAATATGCCATGGTTTCAAATGTTGACACAAAAAGGTTATATTGTAGTTTGTGTCGATAATAGAGGAACAGGATCTCGTGGAGAAGAATTTAAAAAAATTACTTACGGAGAACTTGGAAAATACGAAACAATAGATCAAATTGAAGCAGCCGAATATTTTAGTAATCTCGAGTATATAGATAAAAATAGAACCGGTATTTTTGGATGGAGTTATGGCGGATTTATGTCAACATCTTGTTTATTTAAAGGGAATAATGTTTTTGAAATGGCAATAGCTGTGGCTCCTGTTACAAATTGGAGATATTACGATTCTATTTATACCGAACGTTTTATGGGATTGCCTAGCGATAATGCAAAAGGATACGACGATAACTCTCCAATAAATCATGCAGACAAGTTAAAAGGAAAATATTTATTAGTTCATGGTACAGGTGATGATAACGTACATGTTCAAAATTCGATTGAATTAATTGAAAATCTTGTTCAAGCCAACAAACAATTTGAAATGCAATTCTATCCCGACAAAACACATGGTATATATGGAGGTAACACAACTTATCATTTATATACAAGAATGACTAATTTTATTTTAAATAATTTGTAATACTGAATATTAAATACCAACAGCAAAAAATAATAAATTGTATTAGCTTGTTGGTATTTAAAATATTTTTATATTTTTGTGCTCGTTAAAATTGCCCAGATGGCGAAATTGGTAGACGCGCCAGCTTGAGGGGCTGGTGCTCGAAAGGGCATGCAAGTTCGAGTCTTGTTCTGGGCACAAAAGAAAAACCCTGATAATCAAGCGTTATCAGGAGTTTTTTGTTTTTAGTGGAGCTTGTTGAAAAAGGAAGTTGTATTATAAAACTATCCTACTGTGTTTAATCAAGTGTTTTTCTGAATTTTATATCTATCGTTTTTAGGCATTTATGGGTACAACCGAGGGTATGTGCTTCTTACTTTTTTATTTCAAAAATGCTGATACAGTGTATTTTTTTGACAGATCTAATGTGTTATTGCAATATAATCCATAATAACGCTTTTTACACCATATTTTTAAAATATTGCTGATATGTTTTCTGTAAATTATTCATACTTTTGAGATGTATGTAAAAAAACAACAGGAACATTGTTGTGAAGGGCTATTTTTTTTATAGTTCGAATTAAAAACAAAAATGAAATTGCACCAATAATAACATTTGCAATAAATCCTGCCCAAAACACGCCATTAAGACCTATTATTTTTGAGCCAATCCATGCGAGGGGAGCGTATAAAATAAACATTCTGATTATAGAAAAAATGACGGACGGATAAGGCTTATTTATACCATTGTAACTTGAAGTGCTTAACCTTACTAAGCCCTGAAATCCATAACTTATTCCAAGAATATTAAAATATTTTTTTATAATTTCAATAACGGTTAAATTATCTGTAAATATTGAAGCAATATGTTGACTAAATAATAACAACACTACATATACCACTAAACCCCATGTCATAGAAAATATAAATGAATACTTTAAAGATTTAAAAATTCGGTCGAATTTATTTTTACTGATATTCTGCCCAATAAAAATAATCAGTACAGAGCCTAATGAAGAAATTACCATTAAAATAAACATCTCAATTCGAGAAGCCACGCCAAAAGCAGCTACTACCTCTTTACCAAAATCTGCAATTATTTTTGTAATAAAGCCGATAGAAATTGGTGTAATAAGCATTCCTATTGTTGCCGGGGCAGCAATGTGCAAAATTTCTTTCCATGTTGAAAAAACATTTTTCAATCGACCAAAATAAAGTGTTAATAATTTTTCTCGTTTAACTAAAATAATGAGAACAAAAATTAAACTCAAACTTCTAGCAATTACGGTTGCCAAAGCAGCTCCTTTCATACCCATTTCAGGAAATGGTCCATAACCAAAAATCAATAATGGGTCAAGAATTGCATTAAGTATTCCTGAAGAAACCATCTGTATTCCGGGCGAAACAGTATCGCCTGTTGCTCGCACTATGTTATTACCAATCATAGGTATTGCAACAAATGGCACTCCTATATACCAAATGCTCATATAATCATGAATGTAATTCAATATTTCATCTTTAGCCCCTAATGAGCTAAAAACAGGTCGAATAGTTAATGATCCTAAAGTAACAAAAATAACAACTATAATAATTCCTAATAAAATAGCTCTACTCGCCATCATTTTTACTTCTTGGCGATTTGTTTTAATAATATTTCTCGAAATCAAAGAGCTTGTCCCAATTCCAATACCTTGCGACAGACTGTTTATAAACATTATAACCGGAAAACTGAAACTCATTGCTGCAAGTTGTTGAACTCCAAGCTGTCCAATAAAATAGGTGTCAATAAGATTAAAAATAACAATTCCCAACATTCCAAACAACATAGGCCATGTTAAATTGAAAAGCTGTTTTTTTATATTTCCTTTTGTAAGATTTTTATTTCTTTTTTTCAATATTTTTAATTCTTTAACAGCAACATGTTCATTCTATTTGTTTTTCAAAAATAACAGATTTTATTTTAAAATTATATCAAAATTATTGAGTAAAATTAATGCTTCGGGCATTTAAAAAAATACTATCTTTCAAATCGGAATGCTTAAAACTACAGCTTTGCATATCTGCTTCCGAAAAGTTTACTTCATAAGCAATACATTTATGGATTTTCATTTTTCTTAATTTCATACCATAAAAACTCGAATAACTTATATTTGAATCTTCGCAAGTTATTGTGAAAGGTAATGAAGCTTCATCCCAAATAACCCCAATCATTTTACAAAATTTAAATATTGCATTTGAAAAATACGAATATTTGACTTTTAATGTTGTTAGATTACAATTTTCAAAAATACAATCGGCGAATGTAATATTAGAAAAATCACACTTAATTAATTTACATTTGCCAAACTCCTTGTTTTTTTACAATAACATCTTTGTAAATGATTTTATAAAATATTTTATTTTGATGATAATTTTTCATTTTTTCAGTTTACTTGTTTTCTTTAAAGTGTCATATTAAATATTTTTAACAAACTTATGTATCAATTGATTTAATTGTGGTTTTTTTAAAATTTTTTCAAAAGCAAATAGGACAATAAGCGCCAATGTTGCTCCTGCCAAAATATCAATAATATAATGATGTCCTGAATAAACTGCAGAAAACCAGATGCCCAGCATAAACAGTACGAAAAATATATTAACCCAAGCCAACCTCTTTTTAATGGCATAAAACACTACAATTACAGGATACGAAGCATGTAGCGATGGCATGGCAGCCAATACATTGGCATTTTTTTCGTACAGACCGGCAAAGATAGGTATACCTGTAAGTTTGTCGAAACGTCCGAGACCCGCAGTATTTCCAGGAACGCCAAAATGCAAATCGAAACCGTACAATTTCACATACCAGGGCGGTGCTGCAGGGTAAATGTAGTAGATAATGAAACCAAAAATATTTACCAACAGAAACACTACTGAAAATTTGGTAAACAGGGTTTTATCTGTAAAATAGAGATAAACGCCAAAAGCAATGGGTATTGGAACCCAATTAATATAAAACAGTCCTGAAATGAGATCAAGAAATTTTGTATGTACAAGTTCAAAATATTCATTTGGTGTCATCAGGTTGTGTTGAAAAGTGATACCAAAAAGAAATTTTTCCAACTCATAGGGCTGTTTAATATGAACTGTTGATACCTCGTAATTAGGAAGTATCCGCATTGAATCGTATATAATCCAATAAATGATAAAAATGGAAAAGCCAAGAATAAACCGTCTTGTTTTCTCATGTGTGTAATACATTAAAAACCAAAGAAAAACAAGAAAATAATGCTCGGGTCGTATCCCTCCTGCGAAATGTGACCAAATAAGATAAAGAATAGCAAGCAGGGTGTTAATTATTATATTTTTTTTTGTGAATCGTTTAAATTCCATAATAAAATTTTATTACTAATCTGTTATAATTTCTTCATACACTTTTTCCCCATAACTATATCTTCATCAAAAAGTTCAATATATTTTACTTTTGGCCAAAATCCTGAATTATCGGCATATATATATATATGATCTAATACAGAGAGCTCTTTATTTATTTCTGTTATTATAACCGATTTAAAAGGAGATAGTTGTTTTAACCAAAATTTGTGTTTTTTATCAGCTACCAATTTTATAGAATACATTTTTTTATACTCAACTTTTTCCCAATCAACCCCATAGGCATACCGTTTTTCTATGTTTCGTAGTTCCATTTTCTGTCCTTGTTCGTCGTATCTTCTCCAGTAAACTACAATTGGTTCATCTTTATCTAAGTTTCCGTGTTTATCGTATTTTGCATCATAAATTATTGTATTAGAATTATGATTGCGTTGAATATAAAAAAGCAGTGTATTTGTTTTAGGTGGTATCGGGTATTTCTCATTCTGCGAAAACACTACCATCGGAAATATTATTGTAATAAATAATATGCTTAATACATTTTTCATTTTATAAAAGATTTTCTTTTTTATACCATTGTAATGTTTCGTCTAAACCTTTAGTTAAATTATATTCAGGTCTAAAATTGAAATCTTTTACTAATGCGGAACTATCGCAAAGCCAATTTTTTTGACTTATCTCTTTAAATTTCTCAGTATTTAAAGTAGGTATTTTCCTTGAAAATAAACATGAAATTTTTTCATTGATAAAAGCTAATATTCTAACTAAAAACCCGGGGAAAACTAAACTAATTGTTTTTTTAGTCAGTTTCATTTTAATTAGCTGATTGAACTCATATGCTGTATATTCGTTAAGGTCGGACACAAAATAAGATTTTTTTATAATATTTGATTTTAATGAACTTATTAAAAGATTTACTAAATCTTTTACATATATAAAAGATAAATACTGTTCTTTACTACCAACATAAGTTTCGAAACCCGATTTTGTACTTTTATACATTACATAATAATCTTTTTCTCTGGGTCCGTAAACCCCTGTTGGCCTGAATATTAAATACGGAAAATCCGGCAAAGACTTTATGTATTTTTCTGTTTTTAATTTACTGACTCCATATAATGAGACAGGACTCGGAATATCCGTTAATTTAACAGGGGCTAAACCACTTCGACCAGGTCCATAAGCCGCAAGGCTACTTATAAAAATAAATTTTTCGGGAACCATTGATGTTTCAAGTAAAACTTCAATAAAATTTTTAGTATATTGGTAATTTACAACATCAAATATTTTCTTATTACAGGTTTTAGTAAGGCCTGCACAATGTATGATAAAATCAAATTTATCAATCTTTATTAATTGATTTTTAATCGATTCTTTATTTGAAAAATCAATATATATAAACTTTATTTTAGGGTCAGACAAATACTTTAAATTGCTAGATTCACGAATACTTGCATATACATCATAACCTTCTTTTAATGCTTCTTCTACAAGAAAACTACCAATAAACCCACTAGCTCCCGTAATAAGTATTTTTTTCATACTTTAAATATTTTTCTTGATGTAAATCCTTCGTCTCAAATGTTGTTGTGTATCATAAGCATTAAACATTTGGAGAGATGGTTTGTTGTCTTCTAAAATATGACTTGTAATAGCTGTTTTTATGCTGTCATCAATACAGGCTTGTGTCATATCTGCATAAAAAATAGCGGGAATACCTTTATTTTGGTATTGGGGTGTAACAGCATGTAACAGTAAATCAATAGTGTCATTTTTTTTCATAGCTCTTAGGATAGGAATAAAGCCAAATGGGAAGAGTTTTCCTTTGGCTGTCATCAAGGCTTTTGATAGCGATAAAAAACTTAAACCAAAAGCAAGCACTTGATCTTTTTCATCAATAACAAAACCGACATACTTAGGATTAACCATAGAAAAATATTGTTTAGTATAGTAAGTTATTTGCTTTTCTGTCAGTGGAACAAAGCCATATAAATTTTTATACGATTCGTTCAAAGTATCAAACATACTTTTGGTATATGGTAATATTTCTTTTGCTGTTTTTACTTTAAGTAATCTTAAATTATATTTTTTCTTGACTATTTCAGCTACACGAGTAATTTTTTCAGGTACCTTATCAGGTATATTAATTTTTAGTTGTACCCAGTCAGTATTTTTAATATATCCTAATTTTTCAAGATGAACAGGATAATAAGGATAATTATAAATTACAGCTTGTGTCCCAATCTCATCAAATCCTTCTACAAGCATACCTTCCAAGTCCATATCGGTAAATCCTAATGGTCCGTGTACCGCAGTCATTTCTTTTTGCTTACTCCAGTCTTCTACGGTTTTAATAAGTGCCTTAGAAACCTCAATGTCATCAATAAAATCAATCCACCCAAAACGCGTATATTTTTCGTTCCAAATCTCGTTAGATTTATGATTGATGATACCTGCTATCCTACCCACTATTTTATTATTTTTATATGCCAACCAATATTTTGCTTCGCAAAATTCAAAAGCCGGATTTTTTTTGGACATTAAGGCCGATCTTTCATACATGTGTAATTGAGGAACCTTGTATTCATTACCTTTGTATAACTTGTCAATGAAAGCAATAAATTTTCTTAAATCGGATTTAGTTTCTACTTCTTTTACGATTATATTTCCCATAATTTTACAATATTTATTATAAATTAGGTTATTTCACAGTCTCAGTAGTTTTAATTAATTTACGGCATTTAACCAGCGTATCAATTGCAATATCAATTTGCTCTTTGGTATGTGTTGCCATTAATGAAAATCGCAAAATAGCTTTGCCTTTTTCTACTCCGGGGCTTACCACAGGATTAACATAAACTCCATGCTCCAGTAACATTGTTCCGTATTGATAAGTTTTATTATCATCGCCAATAAAAATAGGAATAATCGGTGTTGTACTTTCGCCAATCAAAAAGCTTTCTTGAATAAGACATTCGGATGCGTAATTTGTATTTTCCCATAATCGAGAAATTCTTTCCGGTTCTCTTTTTATTATTTCTAATGCTTTTAATACTGTTGCTGCTGAAGCAGGAGGTATTCCTGCACTAAATAACAATGAACGAGCATTATGTTTGATATAATTGACGGTTTCAAAATCTCCGGCAATAAATCCCCCTAAAGAAGCTAATGATTTACTAAAAGTTCCCATTATTAGGTCAGTTTTTTCAGTAATATTAAAATATGATGCCGTACCCGAGCCATGATCTCCAATTACGCCTAGAGCATGTGCATCATCAACCATTACCGCTGCTGAATATTTATCGGCCAATTTACATATTTTATTAAGATGTGCAATATCGCCTTCCATACTAAAGATACCATCGGTAACAATTAAAGTAGTTTGAGTTTTGTTTGTTTTTTGGAGAATTTTCTCCAAATCCGCCATATCGTTATGTTTATATTTTATATTTTTCGCAAAAGCAAGTCTGCATCCCTCAATAATAGATGCATGACTTTTTTCATCAAATACAATTAAATCGTTTCTTCCCACAAGACTTGGAATAGTTCCCATATTTACCTGAAATCCTGTGCTAAAAATGGTAGCAGCCGGCTTATTGACAAAATCAGCCAAATTGTTTTCAAGTTCATTGTGCAAATCAAGGTTTCCGTTCATTAATCTAGAACCTGAAGCTCCTGTTCCATATTTATCAAGTGCTTTTTTTGCCGCTTCTATAATTTCAGGATGATTAGTTAAACCCAAATAGCTATTTGAACCAAACATAAGAGTCTTTTTCCCATTTAACATAATTTCGGTATCCTGACCTGACTCAAAAGAATTATAATACAAATACATTTTATTTTTCATTAAAATCTGTGGAGTATTAAATTTTGCAAACTTTTGTTGTAATATTCTCATATTTATTATTTATTATTTATTATTTATTAAAACTGTTAAAAATCAAATTTAAATCGGAATCTAATTGCTTGTTTTGGTACAAGCGGATTATCTAAATATGTAATCCGGTTAACCAAATCTACCCTGAAAAACTTAAATATATTACTAATTCCCACACTTGCTTCCATGTATGGTTTATCTGTTAAAGAAAAAGTGGTTGGGTTGCCATTTTTATCAGTAGGGAATTTCATTAGTCCTGATGTAACTTCCGGATTATTTTTATCGGTTATCCCTCCATATAAAGTTTTTAGTGATACAATAGAACGCCATTTTAATTTTTTAAGTAAAGGTACTCTATTTAAAATAAAACCATTGAAATGATGGTCAATAAACAAACTGACATATTCGTCGCTGGCAAATTCAAGAAAATTCATCATATTATACGAACGAAGCTGATATGAATAGGTTTGGTTTGCCCGAGGTAAATTAAGTAATATAAAAGGAACTTTTCCGAAAATTTTACCAGCTTCCATTTCTGTATGTGTATATCCTAAAGGACCAAAATAAAATCGTTTAAAAGCATTAAATTTTAACTTACCATATGTATAATCAGAACCAAACATCCCATTTATTCCTTGTGTATAACTAAGCTGCATGATTGGGTGACTTGTAAAAATAGGTATTTTATTATTAATACCCTGATAAAACTTTTCATTTGGGGCAAAACGAATAGCAGCTGTTATCTCGCTTGATGTTATAGATTGAATGGAATGGTCATCTTCGTAATTGAAATAAAGTGTGCCTCCCGGTTTTTGTTGAATATTTTTTAAAACAAGAGTTGTTGAAAATCCATTTTTCCAATCACGATAATGTTCCATTTTAAACATACGGTTGTAAAGAATTTTATTAGCAGTTCCTCGTTTAAACGAAAGCAAGAAATTATCTTCATTAATAAACTCTACTTCCATACCTGGAAAACTGGTTTCGTATTGGTACTGTATTGAAAGCGTATGCTTGGGATTATCTTTAAGAGCTCTTTTATTAAGCGATGTAGTAGCCATTACTGAATATTTAAATTGCTTATCTTTAAAACCATACAATCCATAGCCATTTAATCTAAGCTTTTTACTAAATTTATCACTTGTTTTACCACCTAATCGTAAGCGAAAACCTTCAACATCGTTAAAGCTATAAAAAGTATTAATAGGTCCCACATCAATTTTGTCAAAATTCCAATATCCAGCTACTAATAACATTACTATATCCATTGTTCGTTTAAACGCGGGTACATTTTGAATGCTATCAGTCATTTTGAAAATGTTTTGTTCTTGTTCAGTTATATCAACAATTCTATTTTTCTTCCAAAACAAACTATCTCTTTCATCAAATTTAGATGCCCTTATTTCTTGTTCGATTCCTGAATATAAACTATCGGGTTTAATTTTATTAAAAACAAAATTATCGTAATAAATACTTTTCTTCCCAAACATGCCGACACCTTTATTTACTAGATTAAAATCAACAACTAATTTATCAGTTGTAAGTATCCATGCCTTGTTATTAATAAATGTGTACTCCTGAATAATTTTCAAATCATTAACAAAATTTAGATTAATGTCTTTTGAAATATGCATATCTATTTTAACAATGGCATATCTATCATCATTAGTGATATATAAATTGCCTACAAATGCAAAATCTTGCTTATTTCTAGGTTGAAAAGCCAAATTAATGCAGTTGTAGCCATTTATATTGAGGGTATCCATAATCCTAAATTTATAAATCGAAGGTGCAATGTCAGATATTGGGCTGGCAAAAGGATTGGTCAGAAGCATGACCGTATTATTGTATAGATCAATATCTTCATACAAATTATCAATAATATAACTAACACCTTGATTATCGACATATTCTTCAAAACCGGTCGTTTTAGTTCCTAGAATATATTCTTTTTTACTTTTTGGTTTTTTACGAAAATAAACTTTTGAACGGGTTTCTCTAAAAAATACAGGTAAATAAGGTTTTCCATTTATTTCAGCAGTATCGACATAATTAAAAATAAACTGAAATTTTTTAAACGATTTTTTTTTCTTAAACTTCTCAGTAATATTATTCAAATCAAATTCATTTTTTTCATATTTATCATACTCGTAATAGTTAAGATTTTCCTTTCTATTTAATTTTTTTTTTGCAATCACTTTTCTAATTAGTGCAACAGCCGGGTTATTTTTATTTTTGTAACGCTTTCTTTTTGCACTTATTACAACTTCATCAAGATTAACTTTACTAGGTTGTAATTCAAAATTTATTACTTGGCTTTTCCCAATTACTACCGTATTAATTTGATTTTTATAACCTAAAAATGAAGCCGCAATTTCATTTGAAGCCCATTCTGTTCTGATACTATATTCTCCGGTATAATCGGTAATTGTTCCTATGCTTTTCCCTAAAAATACAATGTTTACAAAAGGTAATGGTTCTTTTGTAGTAGCATCAATAACTTTACCAGATATTTTTGTTACTTGCTGTGCATCTAATTTAGCAGGAAATATGAGCAACATTATAATGCTGACTATATTTATTATTTTAATACTATAAATTTCCATTCTCTTTTTATACATTTATTTAAATACAAAATGTTTGCTCATTAAAAAATTAAAACCAAAACCTACAATAATTGAAATTATTACTTTTGCAATAATTGTATGTGTTCCTACATATTCTACTATCAAAAACAGTCCAATCGTATTTAATAATATACTTGTAGTCCATATTATTAAATATCTTATAGCTTGTTTTGATAATTTTCCATCTTTTTTCTTAAATGTCCAGTTTCGTTGTAGTACAAAAGCTGTTAACCCGCCTAGAACTAATCCTATAAATGATGCAAATATGTACCACACGTGAACAATTTCAGAAAGAATCAAGAATAAACTATAATCAACAGAAGTAGCAATTATAGCAACCATATTATATTTCAATAAAATATATATCTTATTTTTCATTAACAATTTTTTAGAACAACAATAAGTTGTAATATTAAGTTTGCATAAATACCTGCTACCACATCGTCCAACATCACACTCCAATCTGTTTTCAAATTGTCCAATTTGCGTATGTACAATGGTTTTAGAATATCGAAAAATCTAAACAATACAAAGGCAGCTAAATAATATTGCCATTGAAAAGGCATAGTAAATACAGCAATCCATACACCCACAATTTCATCTATTACAATTTTCGATGCATCGTGTTCCCAAATGACATGAACTTTTTTAATTGAAAATACGCCAAAAACAAGCACAAAAATTATAGCAAAAAGATTAAGGCTTAAGGCAAGCCACGACTCTATATTGAATGAATTTAAGGTAAAATTAAATAAATAGAATAATAGTATTCCAAGTATTGAACCTACAGTTCCGGGAGCCAATGGTGAATATCCGGTGCCTAATCCTGATGCTATAATTTTGTGTAGTTTCAACATTAATCTTCTTCGTAATAATCTAATCCTAAATAATTTATTAATTCTTCTCCCATAATATGTCTTAGCGTATTTTCAAATTTAATTTTTTGCAAGAAAATATCGTGAATTGGCACTAATCCTTCTTTAGTTTGTGGCGATTTAAAATAGAACGACAACCATTCTTGTATGCCTTTCATATTGGCACGTTGTGCTAAGTCCATAAATATAGCAAGATCTAAAACCACTGGGGCTGCAAGAATAGAGTCTTTACATAAAAAATTAACTTTTATTTGCATTTTATAACCTAACCAACCAAAAATGTCAATATTATCCCAACTTTCTTTATCGTCTCCTTTTGGTGGATAGTAATTTATCCTTACTTTATGATACATATCTTTGTAAAGTTCGGGGTATTTCTCAGGCTCTAATATGCTGTCTAAAACACTTAGTTTGGAAACTTCTTTTGTTTTAAAAGCTCCAGCATCGTCTAAAACCTTACCATCTCTGTTACCCAAAATATTAGTAGAAAACCAACCATCAATGCCTAATAATCGGGTTTTTAAACCAGGACCTAAAATGGTTTTCATTAAGGTTTGTCCTGTTTTAAAATCTTTACCTGCAATAGGGACATTTAATTTATTGGCAAGTTCTATTAATGCAGGAATATCCACAGTTAGATTTGGTGCTCCATTAGCAAAAGGCACTCCACTTTTAATTGCTGCATAAGCATAAATCATACTTGGAGCAATTGTGGGATGATTTTCTTCGAGTGCTTGTTCAAATTTTTCTATTGATAAATGAACATCTGTAATTTGAGTATAAACCTCAGTTGAAGCACACCATATCACAACTAAACGGTCACAATTATTTTCCGTTTTAAAGTTTTTTATATCTGCCATTAGTGCTTTGGCAGCATCCATTTTTGTTTTTTCTTTTTTAATATTTTCACCATCAATATTTTTTACAAAATTGTGGTCAAATACAGCCGACATTGGTTTTATCTCAGATAATTCATCCTTAATGTTATTCAATAAATCTTTTTCTAAAACACCTGCATTCAAAGCAGATTTATATACGCTATCGTTGTATATATCCCATCCGCCGAAAACCATATTTTCCATTGAAGCAAGAGGAATAAAATCTTTTACATTAGGATTATTATTATCTGTACGTTTTCCCAATCTAATTTTTCCCATTTGAGAAATTGACCCAAATGGTTTCCCCAAACCTTTATTTGCAGCAATTACTCCTGCCATAAAAGTGGTTGATACTGCTCCCATCCCGGGGGTTAAAATTCCTAATTTTCCTTCCGGTTTTTTAATGTTTTGTTGTAAACTCATTTGTTTAATTATTTAAAAGTTAAAGTTAAATTTATATATTATAACATGCTCTTTCGAGAATGATTTAATCGTTGAATTGCTGTAATATTGGTCAAAATGGCCATAATAAAAACAGGAAATGTAAAAACGGTTATATTTTCAATTAGTGGGAAAGGCAGCCAATCGACATTTACCTTAAATTCTCCAAAAAAGTAAAAAATAACACCATATAAAATGGCTGTTATACCAATGGTTAAAATTCGTTCGGGGCGTTGCATAAAACCTACTTTACAATCTACTCCAAGAGCCTCAGAACGTGCTCTAATATAGCTTATCATAATGGAGCCAATCATGGCAATAAAAGCAAAGAGCGAACTTAGGAAATAGTGATTTGATATCAGGTAATAACATATTCCGAGAAACATAGTCATTTCGCCATACCTGTCTAAGGAAGAATCGTATAATGCTCCAAATTTTGTCATTTTATTTGTTGAGCGTGCTAATTGTCCGTCAAGCATATCAAAAAGACCACCAAACAAAGTGATAGCACCAAACCAT
>CAZDCZ010000016.1:0-36973 GCA_964504155.1 uncultured Bacteroidales bacterium
TATTTCTCTAATATTTTTTTATTTCTTGCTGTTCTATCAAAATCTGTGCTAAAATTAACCAATAAAGGATTAAATAGTAATTTTAAAAATCCTTGTTGCATATTTAGTTTATTTTTAAACTTCTTTACTAAGTCTTTATTATCAAATCCGTTTTTCTTAGAGTGTCCTTTTTTTAATGAAACAAGATTTATGCCATTTCTTTCTACTGTTCCTCCATCTATTTTATTTTGCTTGGCTTGTTTCCTCATTAAGTTATCCGATTTTCCTGTTAATACATCGCCAAGATGAAGTTGAAAATGATATTCGTAATTCCCTTTTAAACTATGCATTGCAAAAGCTGTAATATCCATAGACGAATTAACTATGTCTGTTTTAGGAATATATATTTTGTCTTTAAACATAAATATACTCGAATTTACAGTGTTAAAATCTAATTTGTCTAATTCTTTTAATCCTCCAATTAGTTTGTTTTTAGATAAATCAACTAAAGGTTCGTAATTATAAATACTACCATTCTCTATTGTAAAATGTCCTAAAACACGAATCTTATTAGTAGGCCATTCACCATTAGTATAAAAAGCTCGTGTATGTAATTCACTTGTTAATATTCCACTAAATTTCTCATATGTTATTGTTGTATCACCAAAATTATCGTTAAGTTTTAGTAACTTTTTTATATCTAACGTGCTAATAATAGTTTTTAAATCGACAACAGGTTTTTCCCAATTCCGAGCATCTAACTTTGCCGAAATATTCATTTGTCCACCACAAGTTTTAAGTTTTAACTGGTCTATTACATACAAACTATCGGCAAAACGAAATTTTAGAGATATATCGTCAATAATATTTTTTTTATATTTTATACTACTTACAGCTAGTTTCCCTCGAACTAGAAAATGAGGTATTCCTATTTCTTTAAAATTTGGCAATAAATCAGTTGATATATTTATTAAACTATCGCTATCTTCATTATCACTATTAGCCATGTCATTAATGGTATCTGTAGGCATAAATGATGCTATTAATGAATTGCTTATTTCTCCTAATATTATATTTGTTTGTACTATTATATTTTCATTATTATTTTCTTGTATTATTACTTCGTATACATTCCAAATTTCTGTTGAATCTATCTCGAATTTAATTCCCCCGGCAGTTCCTCTCATTTTATTAATTGTTATCTCTTCCGGATTCATATTAAATAATCCCGTTAAATTCTCAATTTTATATAATGTATCATCAGGCATTTCAATAGAAACATTTTTAAAGTTAATATCGTACGAACTGCTGTTAAAAGCAATATCCATTGCTTGATTTGTTATTGAATCAAGATTTAATGTTCCCGATGATTTAATATCAGCAAATACTATTCCCGACAAATTTGTTAATAGCGTGTCGGGTAACATTGTTTTTACTTCATCTAAATTTAATTTTATATTGCCGGCAAGTTTATAATTTGGATTATCGAGGTTTTTTACTTGAGCATTTCCATTAATCTCCGATAGTTTTGTTTCGATATGATACGATTTTAAATTTAAACTCATTTCTGAGGTATTATTAATACTTCCATCGAAATAAGCATTAAGCGATGTATTCTTAAGTGTGAGATTATAAGCCGGAACAAAGATATTTAAATTCCTAACATTAAGATTATTGGCATTATAAGAAAGCTTGCTTGAGAAATTCTTTATAGATAAGCTTGAATCAACAACGATATTAAAATTTACTAAATTAATATCTGTTTGTGTATTTGCCATTATATAATCTACAAAATTATCGTCTATCGAATCGGGCAATTCTCCTTTTGTCGAAAGCTTTGCTTTTATATTTCCATTGATATTCTGAATTAGCGAATCGGGAATAAAATCGCTAAAATCGGCAATATTAATTTCCATATTGGTTTTAATATCGTATTTAGGATTGTCGATATCTATTACCGAAAAAGCTATATCGAATTTGCTTTGTTTTGTTTCGAAATGTAATGAACTGAAATCGACTTGTGATGATTGATTATTTCGCAAAATTCCATTTGTAAGTTTCCCGCAAAATGAAATATTTTTTAACTCAGGATAATCGGTAGTAACAATATTTCCGTTCTGCAGTTCAATAGATAAATCGATTTGTGGTAATTCCGATTCGTAAACTATTCCTTTTGCAGTACCACTCATACTTAACTTCCCGCTAAGTTTCTTTAAACCAAATTCTTTTAGCATCTCTTTTGGTGCGTATTTAGTTAATTCGCTTAGAATTAATTCCGAGCCTTCAAACTTTATATCAGTTTTAATACTGTCGCCTAAAAGAACATTTCCTAATGCATTAAATTCAGCCCCATCGGTATTAACAAATAGTTTTTTTATATTTAAGGAATCATTTTCGTAAGCTACATTAAAATGCAAACTTGTTTTGTTCATTAAATACAAATTTGTTTCTTCAAAATCGCAGTTTGTGATATTCATATTTCCTTTTACCAATGCTAAAATATTTTCTCCCTTAATTGTGCCCTTAATTTTTAATTTGGGAATTGTGATTTTTGCTGCAGCCTTTAACGAGCTATCCTTATAGTTACATACTATATTTTTAACCGAAAGATCGGTTAAAGAAATATTTAAAGGCTCTGATGGCAATGTGTCTGCAACATCTGTCTCTGTGCTATCCATCAGGAAATCGATATTTGATACTCCGGTACTATCTACCGAATAATAAATTTTTGCTCCATCAATATCAACCTTCATTATTTCAATAATTCCACTTATTAAAGGTCTCGATTTTACCGAGATATAGATTTTATTAATATTAATAATAGTATCAGTTGGAATAGTATCTGAATAATTTTGAGTTTTTGAACTACCTAATAAAACATTTTTTAGCTCAATTGTTGCAAGAGGGAACTTGCGTAATAAATTAAGCGATACATCTTCAATAATCAAAGGAGCTTCAATTGTTTCGCTAATTTTTTTAAGAGCAATATCGCTAATTTTATTTTCGAATACTTTTGCAATTATCAATAGAACAATTATTAGCGAAAATACAACAATAAGAAAATAAGAAAATATTTTAAATAGTTTTTTCATAAGTACACAACATTTCTAATTATAAAACTCAAATTATATGATTGCCCGTAAACTTAGCTTTTTGATAGAGCTAAAAATTAAAATTAATTTGTTTGCTCCAAACCCTAAAAAGAGCTTGTTGATTTTCTTCATTACCTTTAGGGCTAGGGCAAAAGAAGAAAATCGGTATTTCATGTATGTAAGTTTAAGACTATACATTTTAAATTAAAAGCTAAAATACTATTATTTAATTTAAAATAATTAGGAAAGTTATTATTTGCGAGAATTGAAATTAATTATTTTTTCAGCTTAGTAAAAGTGCTTATACTAATTTTATGTTTTATGTTCGAAATTTAAGATATAAAATTTTACAGCAGTCGTAATTTATTGCCTATCAGCTTCTTTCTTATAATAAACATCAAGGGCGACTAATATTCCTATAAATCCCCAAAAGGGAACTGATGCTTTATCGGTATCGAGAAAATTATTTAGAAAACCATGAACAAAATAACTCGATAGTGCCAGTAGTATTGTTAATGCTAGAATTTTATTTTTCTTTGTATTTATATTTTTATATACTCGTATTCCGGTTAAGAAAACAGAAATAATAATTAGCAAAATACTTATTGCCCCAAATACCCCGGATTCGGCTAATGGGCCAAGGTATTCGCTATGGGCATTCCCCATATTTCCAAAATCGGTACTTATAAAGGTTTTTTCGTATGAGAATTGAAAAGGTGCATACTGAAACATATATGTTCCGGGACCCCAGCCCCAAAATGGTTTCTCTTGAAACATGCGAATGGCACATTTCCATCGATTTATTCTCTCGAGATTCGATGCATCGGTACTTATATTAGCCATAGATTCGATATGCTCGGAAAAATTTCCCGACGATTCTATATCGTTTCCTTCAAGCTGATAAAGAATTTGGTTCTTAAAAACAAAAACAACAATAAATATTGAGACAACTAAAATAAGTATTGTTTTGAATTTAATTTTTAATTTTAATATCCCCCATAGTCCTATAGTGGCGATAAGACTTAACCATGCTGCTCTGGTGTACGATATAGTTATCGCAAATGATATATATATTAATACTAACCAAACTATTGTTTTTGTAAATAGTGATAAATTTTTTCGAAAAACAAATCCAATTATGGGAAAGAAAAACATAACCAAAATAGCACCATATGAAGTATGATCGGGAAAGAAAGGTTGTACAACAAAATTCGATGCATGCTGATTGTTTAATCCGTAACCCGATAAGCGAAAAATTGTATAGCTTATTATAATTAACAGTGCGGTAGTATAGAGCCAAATAAAACGATCGATATTTTTGGGATTCTTAAAAAACTGAGTACCCAAAAAATAAAATGCAACTATATACCATAATCGCGATAACAAAAATTTAA
Organism: uncultured Bacteroidales bacterium; assembly: GCA_964504155.1. Lineage (GTDB taxonomy): Bacteria > Bacteroidota > Bacteroidia > Bacteroidales > UBA12077 > CAZDCZ01. The sequence goes on from CAZDCZ010000016.1 coordinate 4,466, forward strand.
ACGATACTATTGGTAAGGTGCTTGTTATACTTGTTAAAAATAACCAAAACAGATTAATATAAATAGCAATAGAAACAGGATGTAATAGAATTTTTCTATCGAATTTTCCATCTAAAAATAATTTGTAGATAAATAATAAGAAAACTCCTATTAATAAAGGTTCGGTGGGTAAAGATAGATTAAATCCTATACTGGGAAAAAAATTGCTTAATGAAACTGATAAAGGTGTAAAAAATGTTATTGTTAGTAGTATTTTATCTAAGGAAACAAACTGAAGAGCTATTAAAATAAGCATTAATGGTAAAAACGATAAATAATAAATATCTTTAGAGATAAGAAACAAATTTGCAGCTAAAAAGATTAGTGAAATGGTATAAAATAATATTTGTTTGCCTTTTTTTGTTTGCATTATTTGTTTTTGTTTCAGTTGTAATCTGTTATGGTTTTAATGGTTATTAAATTAAAACCTTATATACTTCTTTTTTTAGAGTATTTATATTATTAAAATTTTAATAAATCTCTATATCTGTCGATAAACAAAAGTAAAAGAATAGAAAAGACAAATGTTACTATTGTAGATATTGCTACAATAAGCCATCTGACAGGATATGATTTTTTTTCGGCAGCATAGGCTTTTTTTACAAGAAATTTATGTGGGAGTTTTTGATTTGCATTTACTTCTGCTTCTGCAAGTTTGCCGTTTAGCAAACTTAATCGTTCGGTCTCGTTTTTTAGTAATTCTGTTATTGTAAGGTAATCGGCACCATATTTCTCAAGAATATTTAGTTGTTTCTTTATTGTTTGTATTTGAGTACTATTGCCATTTTTTAATGCATTAATGTAGGCGTTATTTAGAGCTTTTGATTGACTAGTGTAATTTGTAATGCCATAGCTTTGAATTGTACGTAATGAATCTTTCAGTCCCGAAATTTCGGTATTAAGATTATTGTATTCTTTTTTTACTACAATAAGAATTTTCTTAGCTACATCGTTTTGCATTTTATTTAGAGTAGAATCTAATAATGTAGCAATTTCGTTAGCAATGTCGGCGGCTATTTTGGGGTCGGTATCCATTACTTCTATCTCGATAGCCATATATTGTGTGCGTTTATATTTTATGTTATTGTTATATTCTTGATGTAGTTTTGTCATTGGATACGAGCCCTTTGTGTCGATATTATAATGATTTAGCAAATCGAATTTGTCGATAATTTTAAAACGAATATCTTCCGAATACAAGGTTTGTAACAATTGTTCGGTAGCTTCTTCGTCGCCGAAATTCATTATATGATTGTCGGTATTTATTAATTCGCTATTTGTTAGGGCATTAGAAACCGATACTTGTGTTTTGGGAAATAATATAACCGAAGATTTGAATTTTGGTGTAATATTTAACGATACAATAATAGAAATAATAATAGCTATTGATGTAATAATTATTATTTCCCATTTATGTTTAAACATAAATCTAATAAGATCTAAAGATTCAAAATTGTAATTCGATGTGTTTTTCATATGCTTGTGTTTTTTATTTCTGATTGATATTCTGTTGCTTATGTTTTATTATAGACCTTTGTTTCGTTTTGAAATATTATTCCTATGAAAAATTAAAATCAGTATATTTGTTTTCTATTCCGGCAAAATTTTACATTGTTTATTTGTTATATCCTAAAATTTTAAACATTTCTTGTGCAGATTGTTCTTCCCTGTAAACATAATCGATAAAGTTTCCTTTTTCGTCCCTATCAATAATCACATGTTTTGGCGAAGGAATAAGACAATGTTTTATTCCTCCATAACCACTTATTGCATCTTGATAGGCTCCTGTATGAAAAAATCCAAGATACAAAGGTTCTTTTTCAGTATTTGAATATTTTGGTAATAATATTTCTTGGTTTAAATCTTCGGAATTATAATAGTCGGAATGGTCGCAACTAATACCACCTATATTTACCCGTCTATATTCATTATCCCATTTATTTATAGGCAATAAAATAAATTTTTCGTGAATTGACCAAGCATCAGGTATTGTATTCATCAGACTGTTATTGATTATATACCAAAACTCCGTATCGTTTTGTTGCTTTTGTTCTAATACTTTAAAAATAATTGCCCCTGATTCTCCAACCGTATATTTTCCAAATTCAGTGTAAATATCAGGTTCAGTTACATTTTCTTTTATGCATGCATCTTTAATATTATTGATGATTTTGTTAATCATGTATTCGTAATTATATTCAAACCCAAGATGATTGCGTATAGGAAAACCACCGCCAAGATTAAAAGCATCTAAACTTGAGCACTCTTTTTTTAGGTCGATATATAATTTTAGGGCTTTCTGGAATTCTCCCCAATAATATAGTGTGTCTTTAATGCCTGAATCAACAAAAAAATGAAGCATTTTAAGTTCAACTTTAGCATTGTTCTTAATGTTATCATTAAAAAAACCTATCATTTCTGTATGACGTATTCCAAGTCGTGATGTGTAATATGAAGATTGAGCTTCTTCATTAATTGTCATACGTAAACCAATTTTAATTTTATGTTTAATGTTTAATCTTTGAAGCCTGGCAAGTTCGTCTATACTATCTAAAATAATGATAGAATTTTTAAATCCGGTTTCTTGTAGAAGAAGTATTTTATTTAGATATTCGTCAGTTTTGTATCCATTATGAATAATAATTCGGTTTTTATCTATTTTTTGTTCTTTATACAAATTAAGAATTAAATCAATATCAAAAGATGATGATGTTTCGAGATTTACATTGTGTTTTAGTGCTTCACTAATTACGTGGTAAAAGTGATTACATTTTGTACAATAACAAAAATGATATTTCCCTTTATAATCGTTGTTTTTAATGGTACGATTAAATAGATTTCGAGCTTTCTTAATTTGGTCTCCAATTTTTGGCAGATAAATAAATCTAAATGGGGTTCCGTATTTTTCAATCAAATATTTTAAAGACACACCATGAAATTCGAGAAATTTACCTCTAAGGTCAAAACCTTCCTGTGGAAAATAATAACTCTGCTCTATCAAATCAAAATATGTGTTTTTCATTTACGTTATTATTTTTTGTTAATTTTCTATTTTACAGGAGTTTTTCTATGTATAGTCTAAAATATAACCAAAAGTTAGGCTTTGAATTACTTTATATTTTTAATCACGAATTTTATTCGAGGCTAAAGATATTTAATTGCTTAGCGATTTTATTGACAAACTCTATAAATAAATTATATTACAGTAATAATAAAATAATTCTTTTTTCCCTTTTGTATTAGTATATATTTATTGTTTAATAAATAATTGTTATTGATTTCTAAATCGGGCGAGCTTATTTTTTTTTTATTAATACTTACTCCTCCGCCTTTTATTAAACGTTTAAGTTCGCCTTTCGATGCAAATACTTGTGTTTTTTCAGCCAATAGGTTAAGAACGTTAATGTTATTGGTAATAGTATTTTTCGACACTTCAAATTTTGGTACTCCATCGAAAACCGAAAGAAAAGTATCTTCATTTATACTTTTTAATTGCTCCATTGAGGCTTTGCCAAAAAGTATTTTCGAAGCTTCAATCGAAGCTTTGTATTCTTCTTCGGAATGCACCATAATTGTAACTTCTTTGCCTAAGCGTTTTTGAAGAAGGCGCAAATGATGATTTTCTTTATGTTCAGCTATTATCGAATCTATTTCGTTTTTCGAGAGCATAGTAAATATTTTTATATATTTTTCTGCATCTTCGTCGGAGGTATTAAACCAAAACTGATAAAATTTATACGGAGAAGTAAGTTTGGGGTCTAACCAAACATTTCCTTCTTCGGTTTTTCCGAATTTCTTTCCATCAGCTTTTGTAATTAAAGGGCAAGTAATAGCAAAGGCTTCGCCACCTTCTTTACGTCGAATAAGTTCTGTTCCCGTAGTAATATTCCCCCATTGGTCGGAACCGCCCATTTGTAATTTGCAGTTTTTTTCTTTGTATAAATGATAAAAGTCTGTTCCTTGAACCAGTTGATAAGAAAATTCGGTAAACGACATCCCTGTTTTTGACTCGTCGCCAATACGTTTTTTAACAGAATCTTTAGCCATCATATAATTTACAGTAATATGTTTGCCTATATCACGGATAAAATCGAGAAAACTGAAATCTTTCATCCAGTCGTAATTATTTACCATTTCGGCATTATTCTTTTTCTTGGTATTAAAATCGAGCAATTTTTCTAATTGCTTTTTCAAACATTCCTGATTATGACGTAAGGTTTTTTCGTCGAGTAAATTTCTTTCTTGCGATTTTCCCGAAGGATCACCAATCATTCCCGTAGCTCCTCCAACCAACACAAAAGGTTTATGTCCGGCTTCCTGAAAATGCTTTAACATCATTATGCTTACAAGATGTCCTATATGTAATGAGTCGGCTGTTGGGTCTATGCCAACATAGGCACTAGTCATTTCTTTATTTAATTGTTCTTCTGTTCCCGGCATAATATTATGTAACATGCCTCTCCACGTAATTTCTTCAATAAAATTCATTCGTAAACTCTTATTTATGATGGTTTTTAAATATCTATTGTGTCTTCGTTTGTTTTGTTATTAATATCTTCTATTTGTTCTTTCCATTTGTTAAAATCCAAATATGGAAATATCATAGGGGCAAAGCCCGATAATGGATTATATAGTAAAGAATTTTCTTTTGTTTCATTCGGAATAAATTTATAAGTATTATCTGCCTTATTTACGAGTACTAAAATTATACTAATAATGAATGCTGTTTTCAATAACGAAAATATTATTCCAAGTATTCGGTTTGCTATTCCCAGAGCAATTGCATCAATTAATTTGTTTAACAAACGAGCAAGAAAATGCACAAGTATAACAATTATTATAAATGTAATCGCAAAAGATAGTATTTGTAAATATTGCCTGCTAACTTCGAAATGTTTTACAATATATCCCGATGTAATATCTGAAAATTTTATTGCCCCGAAAATTCCCAATAATAAAGCAGCAAAAGTAGAAAGCTGAATAATAAAACCCTTTGTAAACCCTTTGTATGCTGCCCACAATAAAAGAATTATGAAAACAAGATCGATTACATTCATAACATTTACCTATTTTAGATTGATTGAATTGGTAAAAATAGTAAAATATTGTTGTTTACAGGATTTAGAAATAAGATTTTTAAAGATAGAAAAGCTTGATAAGTATAATAATAATTGAGAATATTATGTATATAGTTAAATTAACAACCTGAGTTCGATGTAAGGATGTCATATATTCCTATATCGAACTCGGGTTATTAGTAATATGCTGATTTATCAAATGTTTATATCTTAAATTTTATGTTAGGAATAATAAAATATTAAACAATTTTAGTATTTTTAAAGATTAATACAATATAACAAACCCTTTTTATGAAGAAGAAGATAGATATATTACTGATTATTGTTGTATTTACTATAATAGGCGTAAATATTTATTATTATTTCCATATGTATAAACAACAAATAATTTTTCATAAGAATATACTTGCTAAGCAAGTTGAAATGTGTGGGTGGAATATTGAGCAATCGGGATACGAATTTGAGAATGAGATTAATTATATTGTATATTCTTCCGATTTAGTAAATTTTTTCGAAGAAGATAAAAATCAAGAAAATCAAATAAAAAAACTTGAGTTGTATTATTTTAAATATCAAAATTTAATTACTAACATTACTATTATCGACAATAGTAAAAATGTTTTTAGTCTTTTTAAAGATGAGACAAATCATTTCTTAACAGATTTTTATATGTTGCAACAGCAAAAAACGTTGCGAAAAGTTGAAGAAGTTGAACAGAATAGAAATGGTAGTTACACATATATCCTCCCTGTTTTTAAAGATAATAAAGCATATTTAAACATTTTAATTAAAGTCGATTTAAATAAGTTTATATCAAATACTTATAATAATTATCATATTGGCAATACTATTTGGCAGACTCTTATTAATCCCAACGAGAAAATAATTGTGTCGAATAATTTGTCTAGCGATTCTATTTCGTTTAGTAATTTCGACCTAATATGTGATGATATTCTTAATAATAACTCAGGTTTTTTTAATCATATTGTTTATATAAAAGAGAAAAAAGTAAAAGCTATTTCGGTATATTATCCTATTCGGATTTTAAGTAATGATTTTGGCATAATATTTTCTTTAAATACAAAAATTGTTATCTCATCGATAATAAAAAACTCAATAATTGTAGGAGCATCAACAATTTTAATCTTAGTTTTAATTATTTTGCTTTTTGTATATTTTATTCGCAAAAAACAAAATTCCGAGAACGAAATAATAGAAGCAAAGAATGAATTAATTCAAATCATCGAATCGTTACCAATTGGAGTTATGATAATTAATTCGGAGAATAAAGTTATAAATGTAAATAAAACAGCCCTTAAAATATTTAATTACGATAACGCGGACGACTTAAAAGGAGTAGAAATATCAAACGAATTTTTGACGACAAGAAAGTTTTCTGAGAATGAATCGTTCTCAAATACTGAGAATATAAACCAATATGTTTTTATAGACGATAACGATAACGAAAATATTTTATTTAAAAAAGAAATTCCATTTGTGTTAAACGACGAGAAAGTATCGCTTGAAGCATTTATTGATATTACACAAATTGAGAGAGCAAGGAAACAGGAGATTGCTGCGAATAAAGCAAAATCGGAATTTATTGGAAAAATGAGTCATGAGATAAGAACTCCTTTAAATGGTATTATCGGAATGATTGATACTTTAAAAAATTCAAAATTAAATTCAGAACAATTAAAATATGTCGATATTGTTGATAAATCGTCGGGTTTATTGCTTTCTGTGATAAATGATATTCTCGATTTTTCGAAAATTGAAGCAGGAAAAATGATTATTGAAGAATCTCCATTTAAAATAACCGATGAGATACAATCTGCTATATCGCGATATAAAAATATTGCAGAAGAAAAAGGAATCGAGATACAGTCGAATATTGACAAAAATATACCAAACAATATTATTGGAGACCCATTTAGATTACGACAAGTTATTTCAAATTTACTAGAAAATTCTGTAAAATTTACAAACGAGGGTAAAATTGTAATTTCAGTGAATTTGGTTAGCAAAAAAGATTCGAATTATTTAATTAAATTTACTATTGAAGATACCGGAATTGGTATTCCAAGAAGTAAGATTAAAGAAATATTTAATTCATTTACTCAAGCAAACGGGACTTCTACAAGAGAATTTGATGGCTCGGGATTAGGAATTACTATTTCGAAACAATTAGTTGAACTAATGAATGGAAAAATATGGGCTGAGAGTCCTTCCGGATTATCTGATAAGCCTAAATGTAAAGGCTCAAGATTTAGCTTCACTATACAGGTTATTTCTAACGAGATAGGCGAAAAAGAAATTGATATTGAATCGGTTAAAAAATATGAACAAATAAAAGTTCTTATTATTGACGATGTTAATAAAGAGAAATCATTATTATTCGATGCTTATAATAGCTTTGGTGTGGATGTTAGTTTTGCAACTATAGAACAAAATCCTATAAAGTTAATCCAAGAAAACATAGGAACAGACGAGCAATTTCATTTATTAATTATTAAAGATAGTAAAAATTTGAATGGTATTTCATTACTTAGAAATATGAATTCAAAGAAGTTTGTCAATAAATTTTTAGTTGCCATAATTAGTTCTAACGATAAAGCAGGTAATTATGTAAAATGTAAAGTTAATGGTGGCGATTATTATCTGATTAAACCTTTCGAAGCTTCCGAATTATTCGAAATATTGATTGAAAATTTTACAAGCATCGAAGTCTCAAACAAGGTATTACCAGACCTAAATAGACTTAATCCGAATATTTCTATATTATTAGCCGAAGATAATATTATAAATCAGAAAGTTACCCAGACAATGTTTAAAAATTTGGGTTACGAAATAGATATAGCTAAAAATGGTAATGAATGTGTAGAAATGGCCGCAAAGAAAAATTACGATATAATATTTATGGATATTATGATGCCCGAAAAAGACGGGCTTGAAGCAACAGAAGAAATTCGTAAGAGTGGAAATAAAACCTATATTGTTGCATTAACGGCTAATGCTCGCGAAGAAGATAAAGAAAAAGCATATAAAAAAGGAATGAACGATTATTTATCGAAACCTGTAAGAATAGAAGATATTAAAAAGGTATTGGTAAATTGGTTTACTATATAATTATGTAAAATGTTAATTAAAAAGAAGTAATATGAATTCACACGAAATTGATTATAAAATATTAGGTAACGACATACAATTGGTCGAAGTTGAGCTCGATCCAGACGAAACAGTTATTGCCGAAGCAGGGGCAATGGTATATATGGAAGATGATATTAATTTCGAAACCAAACTTGGCGATGGTTCAACTCCTAATCAGGGTTTTATGAATAAATTATTTTCTGCAGGAAGTCGGTTAATTACAGGAGAATCAATTTTTTTAACTCATTTTACTAATAAGGGAAAAGAAAAGAAACATGTTGCTTTTGCTGCAGCATATCCTGGAACAATTATTCCTATCGATTTGTCGGAAAGAAACGGACAATTAATTGTTCAAAAAGAAGGATTTCTTTGCGCAGCTTTAGGAACAAAAATATCGATGCATTTTAATAAAAAAATCGGTGCCGGCATAATTGGTGGCGAAGGATTTATATTACAGAAACTCGAAGGAAATGGTAAAGCATTTATTCATGCCGGAGGAACAATAATTGAAAAAACATTAAATAATGAAACATTGCGAATAGATACCGGATGCATTGTAGCTTTTGAACAGCAAATAAATTTTGATGTGCAAAAGGCCGGAAATATTAAATCTATGCTTTTAGGTGGCGAAGGATTGTTTCTTGCCAGTTTATCGGGAACAGGAAAAGTTTGGTTGCAATCAATGCCAATACGAAAACTAATTAAAGCAGTTGCTCCTACCGGGGCTAATGTAAAAAAAGGAGGAAGTTCAATATTAGGTAATTTTCTCGAAGATTAAAAAATTAATAGTTTGATAAATTTTAGGATGCTGTCCAAAAAGTAAAGCTTCAAGTTGTTTATGCCATGTTGAGCTTGTTGAAACGGCTCATTTTTAAGCTGATAGATCAACTTCGTTGAGCTCGTTTTACTCGGTTCTTCAACTTTGTTTAGAATGACAATAATCTGATTTTTTTAGACAAACTCGTGACAATTAGGAATTTTTGAAAAAATATGCGATTTTGTTTTAATTATAAGTTGTTTGCAAAAACTTACAGGCATTAAAGACATATGTTATTAGAATAAAAAAGATGCCTTAATTGGCACCTTTTGTTTTGTTTAATATTTTAAAATTATTTTACCAAACCAAGATTTATAAAATCAATATAGTTAGAATTTTGATCTCCATGAATACTTACAGCATCCCCAATAATTTTATACGTGCTTTTTTCTCCCGCAATTTTACTAAATAGTACTTTAAATTGTTTTCCGTCTTTATCGAGAAGAAGAATTTTTGATAAATTATCGTGAATATCAGATGATAATTTCTCTTGGCATATAGGACAGAAAAATTCATATTTTTCTCCTTTAGTAATGCTAAATTCAGAGTTTGTGGTAACAGTATAATTACCTATTGTGGGATCAAGAAGAATTATCCCTGCATCGCCATAGGCAGTGTCGGCACATAGAATCACATATTTCCCAACATTTAGGTAACCTTTACATCGTGGGCATAAAAAAGAATCTGTCATAATTGTATACCTCCTGATAAAAAAATTATGAATATTAGTTTAATGTATATACGTAATATATCCGGATATTGTTTGTGATTTTATTCAAAATTTGAATAATTAAGACAATATATTATGTTGAATTTGAGAATTATGCAAATTATTCTTATTAAACGAGTTCTTATTTATAGTTTATTAATAAGCTGTAATTTTTTACATATTGCTATTGTTTTGTTCTTTTTTAAACTAATTTTTTACTTTTGATTCGATATTTTGAATGGATGAGTTAGATTTTAAAGGAGTTTTATACTTATTTATTTTTTAGTAATATGATTTTATTTTATTTGCTATTGTTATGTAAATAATAATATTTTATTGATTGAATCCACTCCGAAAAGCCGCTAAGCAGTTAACTTTACAAAAAGACTAAAAGCTATAAGTCTGTACGTTAGCTTGTTATAAATCCACTAAGCGGTTATAAATTGACAACTTTAGTTTTCGGAGAGTCTCTTGATTTAGTAATTTTATATTTTTGTCAATGATTAATTGTTAGTAGTAAAAAAATAGTAAGCTTTAACAAATTTGATATAGTAATAAAACTTCTTAACTTTAAATGTTTAAAAAAGCATTATTCTGCATATCATAAAAATTTTATATTGTAAATATCATGAATAGAACCATTCATTATAGAAATGTATTATTCCTTATTTTTATTTTTCAGTTTTCTGCGAGTAATATTTTTGCTCAAGATTTAAACAAGAATAGAAATAGATTATATAAAAATGAGATTGATAGTTTGTTAATTATCTCGGAAGAATGTCGAGTTAACAATAGTAGTTTGTCCTTAGAAATTGCAAAAAAAGCACAAATATTATCTTATAAAAATAATGACTCATTAAATTTAGCAAAATCGTTATATGCAATAGGATATTCGTTTTATAGTTCTAATAACTACGACAGTGCAATATATTATTTCAACAAATCGTTTGCAATAAACACAAAAATAGATAACAAAAAAGGTGTAGCTGCAGCATTAAACAGAACGGGTAATAGTTTGCGACTTAAAGGTGATTACGAAATGGCTTTAAGCAAATATGTTAAAGCCCTTAATATAAATAAATACTTAAACGACACAGTTGAAACAGCTCGAACATTAACAAATTTAGGAACGATATATCGTCTTTTTGGTAATTACGATAAAGCTATTAATTTACATCTCGATGCATTAAAAAAATACGAAGTATTAAATCACAAAGAAGGTATTGCATGGTCGTCGCTTAATATAGCACGATTGTTTAAAATGATGAATAATTACGAGAAAGCACTTCAATATGCAAATAACTCATTAGAAATATATACTCAAATATACAAACAAACAGGTTCCGGTACCGGTATAACATTATGTTTAAAAGAAAAGGGCTTAATTTATCAAAAAAGTGGCGATTATAATAAAGCAATTGAGTATAGCAAACAAGTTCTTGATAAAAACAAGATTGCTCACAATAAATTTGGTATATCTAATTCATTACTAAATCTTGGGAAGATATATTATAAAATAAATAAATACGATACGGCATTATATTATCTTAAAGAAACATTAGAACAAAAAAAAGCCCTTAACGATAGTCTCGATTTGGCATCGACAATGCGCTTTTTAGGAAAAATATATCTTAATAAAGCTAATAATAGAATTGCAAAAAATTATTTAAGTAACAGTCTCGAAATAGCTATAAAACAAAATCTTAAAGAAGACATAAAAGAATCGCATTTAAGTTTGTCGGAATTTTATATTGTAGATAAACAATACAAAAAAGCAATTGAACATTTTAAAGCATATTCCGAATTAAAAGATGAACTAAATAGTCAAAAAATTAACGAATTAGAATTGCAATACAAGTTTGATAAAAAACAAAAACAAATTGAATTTGAACAAGAAAAGCGTGAAGTTGAACAAAAGCTAAAGCTACAAAGGCAGAAATTATATACATCAATATTTATTGCAGGCTTTATATTAATGTTAGTTCTTGCCTTATATATTTATCGAAATTATAAAAAGAAAAAACAAATAAATTTTATTCTTCGGCAACAGAAAGAAGAAATAGAAGCGCAACGCGACGAAATAGAAGCGCAACGCGATATGGCGACAGAGCAAAGAGATAAGATTATTATTCAAAAAAATATTATTACCGATAGTATAGAATATGCGCGAAGAATACAAAATGCAATATTGCCTCAGGAGAAATATATTAATTCTATATTAGATAAGTATTTTATACTTAATAAACCACAAAATATTGTTAGTGGAGATTTCTATTGGTTATCGCAAAAAGACAACAAAATTATTATTGTTGTTGCCGATTGTACCGGACATGGTGTTCCAGGTGCTTTTATGAGTATGCTTGGAGTGAGTTTTCTTAACGAGATTGTAAATAAAGATAATGCAAGTCAGGCAAACGAAATATTGGAATTACTTCGCAAAAGAGTAATAGAAACCTTACATCAAACTTATGGAATATTAGGTTCAAAAGATGGAATGGATATAGCTGTTTGCATTATCGATAAAAATAATATGTCGTTGCAATATTCGGGAGCACACAATCCTATTTATTTAATTAATAATAATAAGTTGTTAGAGTATAAAGCCGACAAAATGCCTATAGGGATACATGCAATAAAAGTAGTTAAAGCATTTACTAACAACGAAATAAAAATCAGAAAAGGCGATATGTTATATTTGTTTTCCGATGGTTACACCGATCAGTTTGGTGGAGAAAAAGGATTAAGATTTAGACAAGCATCATTTAAAAAAGTGCTTCTTGAAATACATAAGAAAAATCCAGAAGAGCAAAAACTCATTCTGGATCAGACTTTAAAAAATTGGCAAGGCGATTATAAACAAATCGACGATATTATGATATTAGGTTTACAACTATAATTCTTTATCAATATCGTTAACTGCTTGTGATACATTAATTAAATAATCACCAAGTTTCTCGCATTCCGAGAATAAATCGGTAAAGAGAATTCCTGTTTGATAGCCGTATTTTTTTTCTTTAATATTAGTAACATGTTCTAGTTTTAATCTGTCTCTATAATGGTTAATTGTAGTTTCTATTTCCGTAGCATTTCGAATATCAATATTGTTATATCCTGCATCTAAATTTAATAATGTTTCATCAAATGCTTTATCAAGCATTTTAAACATGTCGTCAATTTTAGCTTTTATTTCAATAGTGAATTCTCTTTTGCCTTCCTTTTTACGATATAATGTTTTTGCAAGATTAAAATTACTATCACCAATACTCTCAATATCGCTAATTATTTTAAACATAGCTTTTATTCTTTTCGATGCCAGTGAGCTTAATTCTCCTTCTGAAACTTTTGTAAGATAAGATGCTATTTCTAGTTCCATTCTATCGCAAATTTCTTCGTATTTCTCAATGCGTTCATATTGCCGGTAAAATTTCTTATCGTTTGTTTCGTTAAATAAATCTTTAATATAAGAAAACATTTTTTGAGTACGTTCGGCAAAAACAATAATTTCTTTCTTTGCTTGATGTATCGATAATTCTGATGTAGAAAGTACTCCGGTGTTAATATATGCTAAACGGAATTCTTCGTTATCTTCTTTCATTGGTACAAGTTTGGTAACAATTTTTACAATAAATCCTGCAAGACCAACAAAAATAAGAGTATTTAAGATATTAAAAGAAGTATGAAAAATTGAAAGTGCAATTGGAATTCCTTCTGTCGATTCGTAAGGAGAAATGCCATTTGTTATTGAAATAAACCAAGTAATCCCCTTCAAGAAGAATGGGAAAATTAACATTACCCACGTAACTCCCAAAACATTAAATATTAAATGTGCTCGAGCCGATCGTTTTGCAGAAACATTAGCAACGGCAGCTGCTATATTTGCAGTTACTGCTGTGCCAATATTTTCGCCAAGCACCATTGCTGCGGCAATGTCGAATGAGATCCAACCATTGCTACACATTACTAAGGTTAAGGCCATAGTTGCACTCGACGATTGTATAATTACAGTTAGCAATGTACCTATTCCTAAAAATAGCAGATACGACCAATAACCCATTTCAGTATATCCTGCTAAAAACGAAAGTATTTCAGGATTACTTTTTATATCAGGAACGGCTCCTTTTAAAAATCCTAAACCCATAAATAATAAAGCAAATCCTATTATTATTTCACCAATAAACTTATGTTTATTGGTTTTCGAGAATAATAATGGAAATCCAATACCTACAAGAGGTAAAGCAAATGTACTTAATTTTACTTTAAATCCGAGAATTGAAATTATCCATGCAGTAACTGTAGTTCCGATATTGGCACCCATAATTACTCCAATCGATTGCGAAAGAGAAAGTAGCCCGGCATTTACAAAACTAACCATCATAACAGTTGTTGCCGACGATGATTGAATAATTGCCGTAATAAGGAAACCGGTAAAAACACCTTTAAATCTGTTTGATGTCATTTTACTTAAGATTTCGCGCATTCCGTCACCGGCAACTTTTTGTAAAGCTTCGCTCATTAACTTCATCCCATATAGGAAAATTCCTAAAGATCCAAGTAAGGTTAAGAAATCAATAAATCCGTAATTCATAATTATTTATGTGTTTATTTATAATAAAAAATCGAGTATAAAATTAGTAAATAATTATTATATTTTACATTACGTAATATAAATATTAAAACAAATTTTACAATTGAATCGAGATTAAATTTTATAATCTTAATTTTGATGCTCTAAAATAATGTCTTATGTACAATCTTGAAGAATTGCAAAAGCTAATAAATGAGCGTATTAGTAAAGAAGAGTTTGATAAAGAACCGTATTTACTTTACAAGCCAATAAAATATACTTTAGATACAGGAGGAAAACGTATTCGACCGGCATTAGTATTATTGGCATGTAATATATTTTCTAATAATATAGAGCCTGCTATTAAACCTGCTATTGGACTTGAGATTTTTCATAATTTTACTTTATTGCACGATGATATTATGGATAATGCCGATGTTAGAAGAAATAAACCTACTGTTCATAATAAATGGAACGATAATATTGCAATATTATCGGGCGATGCAATGTTTATAAAAGCATATGATTATTTTTTAAATAGCGAGTTTCTAAATTTTAAAGAAGTTCTTAGAGTTTTTAATAAAACGGCTATTGAAGTTTGCGAAGGACAGCAGTACGATATGGATTTTGAAAACCGAACAGATGTTACCGAGCAAGAGTATATAAAAATGATAAGGCTCAAGACCTCTGTTTTAATTGCCGCCGCTTTAAAGATAGGAGCTCTTATTGGAGGTGCCGACAATAAAAATGCTAATCTGTTATATGAATTTGGAATAAACATAGGATTAGGTTTCCAATTACAAGACGATATGCTCGATATCTTTGGAGACGAAAAAGTTTTTGGCAAAAAAATAGGTGGCGATATTATAGCAAATAAAAAAACATATCTTTTGATTAAAGCTCTTGAAATGGCCGATAATAAAACTAAAAAAGATATAGAGAATTTGCTTGAATTGAATTTCGTTAATAACAAAAAGATAACAGATATAAAAAATATTTACAATAAACTAAATATTCAAAAACTTACACAAGATAAAATTGCCTATTTCTATAAAATTGCAATAAATGCATTATCTAATGCCGATATTTCTGTTGATGCAAAAGATGAATTAATTAAATTTGCACAGAAATTAATTAAGCGTAACAAATAAGCTAATGTCTAATAAAATACAAGTAGAAGAGTTTTTAGAATTATCAGAATCAATACCCGTTATAGATGTACGGTCGCCAAAAGAATTTGCTCAAGGGCATATTCCGGGCGCTTTTAATATACCGTTATTTAGTAACGAAGAAAGAGCAATAGTTGGAACAAACTATAAAAAAATTAATAGAGAAACAGCCATATTTTCAGGACTCGAAATTGTGGGTCCGAAATTAGTTTCGTTTGCAAAGCAAGCAAAAAAGATTTCTAAAAATAACAATTTGCTTGTGCATTGTTGGCGTGGAGGTATGCGAAGTTCTAGTATGGCTTGGCTTTTCGAAACTATTGGCTTAGAAATACAATTATTAAAAGGAGGTTATAAAGCTTATAGAAAATATTTTAAATCGAAATTAGAAGATAATAAGAATATAGTAATACTAGGCGGTTTAACAGGAAGTGGGAAAACCGATGTGTTGCACGAGTTAAGAAATCAAGGAGAGCAAATTATCGATCTCGAAAGAATAGCAAATCATAAAGGTTCGGTATATGGAGCAATTGGGCAAAATCAACAACCAACAAACGAGCAATTCGAAAATAATCTAGGACATGAGTGGCTTAAGCTCGATTTAACGAAACCAATATGGCTCGAAGACGAAAGTAAAGCTATTGGAACCGACAGAATTCCTGATGAGCTTTATTTGCAAATGAGAAAAGCTATTGTGATAAAAATAGAAATAGATAAGGAGGTTAGAATAAGTCGTTTAATGAAAGAATATACATCGTTCGATAAAGAAATTCTTAAAAATGCTACCTTAAAAATTGCAAAACGATTAGGAGGATTAAATACTCAAGAAGCTCTCGATTCTATCGAAAGTGGCGATTTAAGAAAAGCAGTTGATATTTCGTTAATATATTACGATAAAGCATATAGTCATGGAATAAATAGTAGAGATGAATCTACAATTAAATCTATTGCTTTTGCAGAAGATAATCCTGAAAAAACTGCAAAAGAATTAATAAAATTTTTAGAAACAATCAGATAGTTAATTATTGTTGTTTTACCTTATCGGCATCTACTATTTTATATACCTTGTCGGAACGACGAATAAGTGTATCAGCAGGGATAGAGCAACGTTCTCCTTTTATTGATGTATTAACGGATTTATTATCAACTCTGATTTCTTGAATTTTTAATTGTAATACTCCGGTAGTTGGACCTGTAATTAGTATTTCGTCGCCTACCGATAAAGAATACGATTCAATTAATATTTCGGCTACTTTAATTTTGCTAAAGTAATTTGTTGCTTTACCGATTTTTAATTTTCGTTTAGTGGCTCTCGACCCATATTTACGACTCCATTCGCCAAGTCTTTGCCCCAGATAATAACCATCCCAAAATCCTCGATTAAAAACACTTGCTAATCGTTCTTTCCATAAAACTATTTTTTCTTCGGTAAAATCGTTAGCGATATAGGCATCTACTGCTTCGCTATAACACTCAACAACAGTTTTAACATATTCGGCAGGACGAGCTCGTCCTTCAATTTTTAATACGCTTACTCCGGCATCTAAAACTTTATTCAGAAAATGAATAGTAAGTAAGTCTTTTGGCGACATAATATATTCATTGTCAATTTCAATTTCGTTACCCGATTCTTTTTCTGTTACTATATACGATTTTCTGCAAGTTTGCAAACACGCCCCTCTATTAGCCGATGAATTTTTCTCGTGCAAACTCAAATAGCATTTTCCCGAAACAGCCATGCATAAAGCACCATGAACAAACAATTCAATCTTTACAAGTTTACCAGATGGACCAACAATATTATTTTCTTTTATATATTTCGATATTTCGGCAATCTGCTCTAATTTCAGTTCTCTTGCTAACACAACAACATCGGCAAATTGAGAATAGAATTTCAATGCTTCGGTGTTTGTAATATTAAGTTGAGTAGAAATATGAACTTCAACACCAATACTTCTTGCATATTGAATTACAGAAATATCGGAAGCAATTATTGCTGTAACATTGTACTTTTTTGCAGCATCAACAACTTCTTGCATTAATTGTAATTCATTGTCGTATATAATAATGTTTACAGTAAGATAGGTTTTTACATTATTCTCGCTGCAAATATCTCCAATGTTTTTAAGATCGTCGAAAGTAAAATTATTAGAAGAATGAGCACGCATATTTAATTTTTCGATACCGAAATAAACAGAATCGGCTCCTCCCTGAATAGCTGCCATTAATGATTCGTACGAACCAACAGGGGCCATAATTTCTATATCTTTTCTACTATCGTATCGCATTATTATTGATGATTAATTACAAAATGCAAATTTACATTTTTCTTTCGTAAATCGATTAGGGATGTAAACGAATATAAAGACGAAGAGTATATTTTAAAAATAAATTGTTTAGTTATAAAAAATAGCAATATTTTTTCTTGACTTTTCGTTTATGTTGCAGTAACTTATGCTTTACAAAAAAACGTATTATGGAAACAATTATTGAAACAATAGGTTATATAATTAAAGAAGAATATCTTTCGAGTATAAAAGATTATAATTTTGCAAATACTTTGGTACTTAAAAATACTCAACCTTTTCCGGGATATTACGGAAATAACTTACCGTCAAATTCACACTCACCATCTTTCTTTTTATTAACATCAAAGTCGTATTCTTTCGAAGAAATTGCTAGAATTTCAAAAAAAGTTAAGGAAATATTTAAATACGATTTTAATGCTTCTTCGGGAAACATTTTTATTAAAGCAAATAAATACAATTGTATTCGAATAAAATATTTGAAAAGCATAAATTTGATATCGCAATTGCAAGCTTTATATATTGATGAGGGAATTAAATTTCTAAGAATAAAAAGTGTTCATTCACAGGGAATTATAAAAAT
This sequence comes from uncultured Bacteroidales bacterium, assembly GCA_964504155.1. Classification (GTDB taxonomy): domain Bacteria; phylum Bacteroidota; class Bacteroidia; order Bacteroidales; family UBA12077; genus CAZDCZ01. The sequence continues at coordinate 22,878 of CAZDCZ010000016.1, forward strand.
TCACAAAAACTTTTATATAAAAGAAATAGATGATGATATATATACCGATATGGAAGAAGAATCGAAATGTTATTTTGAATTACCAGTCCTATTATCGATAAGCGAATTTAAAACGTATACAAAAAACATAAAGAACAATTTAGATAATAATTTATTCGATGCAGCTTGTGGTTTGTTTTATCGTAGCAAGGGAATAGTGTATGTGGTTAGAATATACGACAAACAAAAAGATCTCGAAAGAATTAAACTTATTAGAGAAATGTATCTTGACGAGATAAAAAAATCTGGGATATTATAGTATAATAATTAAGGGTTCGAAAAATAATCTTATTGCAAATAGTATTTAATAAAGTTTGATATATAATGTTGTGAGTTTTTTTTGCGACATTTTTATAATAAAAGATATGATTAAACGAAACACAAAATCACATGCTTCGTATTGATTATATTTAGGAATAATTATTATTTCAAAGTATCAATTGCTTTTTAAATAATTTATTTACCTTTGTATTTATAGTCGTTATAATATGAAAAGAGTAGTAAAAAGTATATTATTTATTTTTACAATAATACTTGTATGTTTAAGTGTACAAGAACCAATAATTGCAAGTGAAAAATTACCTGAGGTAGAACAAAATATTTCAGATGAGAAAAATAATGCTGAGAAAAATGAGAAATTTGATGCCGGAGAATTTATATTACATCATGTTGCCGACCATCATAGTTGGCATATTTTTACTTATAAAGGAAATTCTATTTCGTTACATTTACCGGTAATACTATATAGTAAGACAAATGGATTTGTGTGTTTCTCGTCGCGAAAAATTACAGAAGGTAAAACATATAAAAATTTCAAGTTATCGGAAAAAGATAAAATTGAAGAAATCGACGAAAACGGGAATATTATTGGGCCCATAATAGATATTTCAATAACAAAAAATGTTTTTGCATTATTTTTTAGTTGTGCATTGCTGTTATTAATATTTATTTCGGTTGCAAAAACCTATACAAAAAGAGAAAATTTGTCTCCCAAAGGATTACAATCATTATTGGAACCGTTAATAATATTTGTTCGCGACGATATAGCAAAATCGAGTATTGGAGAAAAGAAATATGAAAAATTCACTCCGTTTTTATTAACAATATTTTTCTTTATTTTAATAAATAATCTTTTGGGTTTAATCCCAATTCTTCCCGGAGGGGCAAATGTTACAGGGAATATTACAATTACTCTTGCTTTAGCATTATTTACCTTTATTGTTACAACAATTAGCGGAAATAAAAGTTACTGGAAACATATATTTAATGCGCCGGATATTCCTTGGTGGTTAAAAGCGCCTGTGCCATTAATTCCTTTTATAGAAGTAGTTGGATTAATTACTAAACCATTTGTATTGATGGTTCGTTTATTTGCAAATATTTCGGCAGGACATATTATTGGTTTAGGATTTTTCTCGTTAATATTTATTTTTGGAAATATGGAACCTTATTTGGGATTTGTTGTATCTCCAATAACTATAATATTTACAATATTTATGTCGATATTAGAATTGCTTGTTGCTTTTATTCAGGCATATGTATTTACAGTTTTATCGGCTATTTATATTGGAATGGCAACAGAAGAAGCACATTAGTTAAGAAACGTCAGTTTAATTAAATATATTTATATCAGTTTATACTGATTCATTTTTAAAACAAATTATTATGTTAACATTAACAGTAATTTTACAAGCAGTTGCAGGAGCAGGTTTAGCTAAAGTAGGAGCAGGTTTAGGTGCAGGAATAGCGGCAATTGCTGCTGGTTACGGTATTGGAAAAATTGGTGCTGCGGCCATGGAGTCTATTGCACGTCAGCCGGAAGCTGCCGGAGACATTCGTTCAAATATGATTGTTTCTGCTGCTCTTATCGAAGGTGTTGCATTCTTTGCAATTGTTGTTTGTTTCCTTATTTTATTTGTTTAATTAAGGAGTATTCTTTGCAGATTAGTGATTGACTAATCTGCAAAGTTTAATTATTTTAATTATTTTATTATGGAACTTATATTACCCGATTTTGGTTTGTTTTTTTGGATGATACTATCTTTTAGTATAGTATTATTTATTCTTTTTAAGTATGCTTGGAACCCTATTCTTAGAGCTTTGAAATATCGCGAAAAATCGATTGAAAGAAGTTTGTTGTCCGCAAAAAAAGCAAAAGAAGAAATGGCAAAAATAGAGTTTGGAAACGAAAAAATTACCGAACTTGCTAAAATTGAAAAAGAAAACATCCTTAAAGAAGCAAAAAGAATTAAAGAAGAAATTATAGCCCAAGCTAAAGAAATTGCTCAAAAAGAAGCAAATAAAATGATTACCGAAACAAAAGAAAAAATCGAGCAAGAGAAAATTATTGCTATGGACGATATTAAAAATCAAATAGCAGTATTATCGGTTGATATTGCAGAAAAAATTCTAAAACAAAATTTAGCCGATAATACAAAACAAAAAGAATTAATTAATAATTTGGTTAAAGATATTGAACTAAATTAAAATGAGCTAATATAATGTACCAAAGTAATATAAATGTTCGTTATGCAAAAGCACTTTTCTTATTAGCAAAAGAAAAGGATATATTAGATGAGATAAAGTCAGACATTGAACTTGTTTTAAATCTATTTTTGCAAACAGCAGATTTTAAATTAATATTTCAACACCCATTATTAGAACAATCAGCTAAGAAAAAAATAGTAAGTCAATTATTCGGACATAAAGTAAATAAATATTTCTTAATGTTTCTAGAATTAGTTATTAGAAATAAGCGTGAGATGTTTATTCAAGATATTTGTAGAAATTTTATCGATTTATATAGAAAAGAATTTAAAATAAAATCAGCTGTTCTCACAACAGCTTATCCGATAAATGAAAATGAACGACAAAAAATAAGAAATACATTAGAACTAAAATTCGATGCTAATATTGAGCTTTCCGAAAAAGTTGATAGTGAATTAATAGGTGGATTTGTTATACAAATCGACGAAAAGCAAATTGATATTAGTGTAAAAAAACGATTACAAGAAATAAAGCACAAGTTATTAGAAATAGAATTATCTTAAAATAAAATAATTTTAGTCAATTAAATTATTGATTATGGCAATAATAAAACCCGGAGAAGTTTCCGGAATTCTCAAGGAACAAATAGAAGGTTTTGAAACAAAATCTAATTACGACGAAATAGGTACTGTTTTACAAGTAGGCGATGGAATTGCTCGAATTTATGGCTTGACCAATGTTTTGGTTAACGAGTTAATAGAATTCGAGAACAATGTAAAAGGAATAGTACTTAATCTTGAAGAAGATAATGTTGGAGCTGTATTGCTCGATTCGTCCGAGAAAGTTAAAGAAGGCGACAAAGTTAAAAGAACTAGACAGATTGCTTCGATTAATGTTAGCGATAAGTTATTAGGACGAGTAATAAACACTCTTGGTGAGCCTATAGATGGAAAAGGTCCGATAAAAGGAGAAACATTCAGAATGCCTTTGGAGAGAAAAGCTCCGGAAGTAATTTTTCGTCAGCCGGTAAACGAGCCAATACAAACAGGTATTAAAGCAATTGATGCAATGATACCAATTGGTCGTGGACAAAGAGAACTTATTATTGGCGACCGACAAACAGGGAAAACAGCAATTGCCATAGATACAATTATTAATCAAAAAGAATTTTACGATAAAGGAGAACCGGTGTATTGTATTTATGTTGCTATTGGACAAAAAGGTTCGACAGTAGCTAATATTGCCAAAACACTAGAAAAACATGGGGCAATGGATTATACAGTAATTGTCTCATCTACAGCTTCCGACCCTGCTGCTTTACAATATTTTTCTCCATTTGCCGGAGCTTGTATAGGCGAATATTTCCGCGATACCGGAAGATCGGCTCTAATAATTTACGACGATCTTTCTAAGCAGGCAGTAGCATATCGCGAAGTGTCGTTGTTATTACGTCGTCCACCGGGACGTGAAGCATATCCCGGAGATATATTTTATCTCCATTCAAGATTATTAGAAAGAGCCGCAAAAATTATAGCTTCTGATGAAATAGCTAGAAAAATGAACGATTTACCGGAATCGATTAAAGGTATAGTTAAGGGGGGAGGTTCTTTAACGGCATTACCTATTATCGAAACTCAGGCAGGAGATGTATCTGCATATATTCCTACTAATGTAATTTCAATTACCGATGGTCAGATTTTTCTCGAATCAGACTTGTTTAATTCAGGTGTTCGTCCGGGAATTAATGTAGGAATATCGGTATCGCGTGTAGGTGGTAGTGCACAGATAAAATCGATGAAGAAAGTTGCAGGTACTCTTAAACTTGACCAAGCTCAATATCGTGAGTTAGAAGCATTCTCGAAATTTGGTTCCGATCTTGATGAGGCTACTATGGCTATTCTTGATAAGGGGTCGAAAAATGTAGAAATACTTAAACAGGGTCAGTATGCTCCAATGTCGGTCGAAAAACAAATAGCAATTATATATTGTGGTACAAGAGGTTTACTTGCCGATGTGCCTCTAGAAAAAATTAAGGAATTCGAAAGAGACTTTTTAAATTCTATGGAATTAGAACATCAAGATGTTTTAGATGAACTTAAACAAGGGAAATTAACTGATAATATTACAGAAACAATTGAGAGTGTTGTAAAAGATGTTTCTTTGAAATTTATAAAGTCATAATCGACTGTAATAAGAATAATAAATTTTTATGGGTAACTTAAAAGAGATACGTACTAGAATTGCTTCAGTAAAATCGACAAAGCAAATAACTAATGCTATGAAAATGGTTTCGGCAGCCAAGCTTAAAAAGGCTCAGGATGCAGTTATTCGACTTAGACCGTATGCTCATAAACTAAACGATATATTAGAAGATATTAGTAATAGTCTAGAAAGCAATGTGGAAAATATATACTCGAGAAAAACCTTAAAATTCGAGAAAATACTTATTGTTGCTGTAACTGCAAATAAAGGATTATGTGGAGGATTTAATGCAAATATTATTAAACGTATTGATGAATTAAAAAACACAATGTTCTCTGAACAAGATAAGAAAGGAAATTTTTTTATATATAGCTTCGGAAAACATGGTTCTGAATATTTTAACAACAATAAAAGTAAGTATAATGTTATTGGTTACGAGAGTAATATATTCGATAATTTAAGTTTTGAAAATGCTTTACCTTTTATTGAAGATATTATGCGAAGGTATGTTAATAAAGAGTTCGATAAAATAATTATTGTATATAATAAATTTAAGAATGCAGCTGTTCAGATACTAAGTACAGAGCATTTTCTTCCTATACAAATAGTGTCTGTCGAAGAAAATAAAAATGATGATAATATTGAGTCTAATTATATTTTCGAACCATCAAAAGAAGAAATTGTTATCGACTTAATTCCTCAATCGCTAAAAATACAAGTTTACGAAACATTTATGGAATCGATTGCTTCTGAGCATGGTGCTAGAATGACGGCAATGCATAAGGCAACCGATAATGCTACTACTCTTATTAAAGATCTTCAATTAAAATATAATAAAGCCCGACAAGCATCAATTACCAACGAAATTCTTGAAATTGTTAGCGGTGCCGAAGCTTTGGGTAAGTAAGTGTAAATAAAGCAGAAAATTAATATCTTAGGTTAGTAGGTTTATTATTTTATTATTTTATAATATTATATTCTGTTTCATGTGTTTTGTTTATTGCCGGAATCCCTTCTTCCATCCATAAAGGCATTGGTTTTTCTTTTAGGAAATGATCGAAAAACTGTGCCATACGAATCTGAAAATCATATTTATCTCTTACTATAGTGGGCCAGTGATCGGCTTCGTTGTAATTTAGCAGCCAAGCTTGTTTTCCCAATCTGCGTAATGCTATAAAAAACTCTACTCCTTGATCAAATGGCACTGCACCATCGTTTTCGTTATGCATAATAAGCAATGGTGTCTGAATTTTGTCGGCAAAAAATAATGGTGAACTTTCCAGATAACGTAATGGAGATTCCCATATCGATTTCCCTAAACGACTTTGAGTATGTTCGTATTGAAACGAGCGATTTCGTCCCGACCAAAGTCTTATGCCTCCGTATGCACTATACATATTAACAACAGGAGCTCCAGATTCAATTGCAGCAAATAAATTTGTGCGAGTAGCTAAATATGCCACTTGATAACCTCCCCAACTATGTCCTTGGGCAGCAATATGATTTTTGTCGATAAAACCATCATTAATTAGCTGTGTAACACCAGGCATAACACAATTAACAGCATCTTCTCCCGGATATCCTTCTTTATAATAAACATCGGGATTAAAAATTACATATCCATTACTCGAATAATAATGATAATCAACAGTTGAGCGATGTGCCTCAGGAATTTGATGATGATATAATTCTTGCGACGACTTTTCGTAAAAATTAACTATCATCGGGTATTTTTTGTTTGGGTCGAAATTGGCAGGTTTAATTAATAAGCCTTCGAGTTTGCGACCGTCTATGGATGTCCAAGAGTAAAGTTCTTTTGTCCCCCATAAAAATTCCTTTTGTTGTGGATTAACATTACTTATTGTTTTTGCATTTTTAAACTCGTTTTTGCTTAATAGTAAATCAGGAAACTGCTTAAAGCTTTCTTTAGTATAAATGAAAACATTTGCATCTTTTGCCTTAATAGGATAACTTAATTCGAATTTTCCTAATAATAATTCTTTAGGAGCATTGGCTTTTATAAAAGAAGTTTTATAGTAAGAATCTTCTCTTGTTATTTCGTTATGTCCGGTTAAATACACAGTTTTTGAAATATCAATTCCTTTCTCGTCCTCATTCCATCTACCTATTCTGTTGAAATTAAGATAATGGTAATTTATTTTATTCTGTCTCCCATTTACGGTTAAATTTATGGGCATCAATTTATTCTCCGGATCAATTTTCCATACATCATAACGATCGTAAATTAACAATGCTTCGTCGTTTTTAAGCCAACCCAGAGAGCCGTAATCGAAAGCTAAGTTTGGAACATCATTTAACTCATCGGCACATTGTACTGTATTTGGCGAAGTAATTTTGTATTCTTTTTTTTCCTTAAGATTAAAAGTGTTCCAGCTTGTATCAATTGCACTGTACCAATATAAATACTTACCATTTGGCGAAACTTCTGGTATCGCTCTGCAGTCTTTTTTTATTAATTCCGATTTGCCTGTTTTTATATTTATTAAGTAAAAATCGTTATGATATGGATATCCTTCCCACATTATTTGAACAGAATAAGGCAAATTAGAATAAGCTAAAACATAATCGGCATCGCCGTCGTTTATTAATTCAATACTTGTATAATCGGGAGTTTCTAATTGAACAACTTCTTTATTTATTAAATTACAAACAGCTAAATAAGTTTTTTTCAAATCTGTTTCTTTTGAATATAACTGTTGAGAATGTAATACCGGTTCGTTCCATTTCCAGATATCAAGTTTTGGAATCTCTTCCTTAAGAATTGTTGTGTCTTCTTCAGGTTTAATTGGTGCAGTGCCAAAAAATATGCGATTTGTTTTTTCCGAAAATTTAATATTCCCATTTTCACTTATTTCCCAATTTTCTTGGATATTTTTGTTTGTATTATTTGCTATTTCTTGTATTCCGGAAGTATTATCCCAATAATATAAATTATAGCTATCTTCTTTATTGCTGATAGTATCGGCTAAAAAAGCTAATCTGTCGCCATTTTTATTAAATGAAAGTTGTTTGTATTTTCCTTTTGCAAGAAGTATAGCCTTTTGAGTTTTATTTTTTAGGTTATAGTAATAAACTCCCGGTTTAAAATTTTTATTATCGCCGGCTGAAACGAAGGCAAGTATTTCTTTTTTTTCTGCAAATATATAATCTGTAACAAATGGAAATTCTATTTTGTTTCCTTTATCAAGATTTTTTACTGTTAACATATAACCCTCATCGTCTAATTCTTCCTTGTTAAGTTTTTTCTTAGCAGTATCTTTTATAGTTTCTTTTTCAACTTGGTAAGCAATATATCCCGACCATTTTTTAGGAAGTTTATACGATTTTAAATTATTAATTGTGTCGAGCTTTAAGCTTTGTACTTCGAAAATACCTAATTTGTTTTTAGGCATATTTTCTTTTTTAGTTTTCTTTAGTTTTAATTCTCTAATTAATTCGGTTCTTGGTTTTATTGTAAATAAAACATATTTCGAATCACAACTTATGCGAGCCGAGGTTCCTGAAGTTATCGATCTTAGTTCTTTTCCCGATTTATTAGCAATTTTTAAAACAGTATTACCTGTCCAAGGAGCTACTTTATAAACAACAGTATTACCATCGTTAGAGATTATTTTTTCTGTAATTCTATTCCATTTTAATATATCATCGAATGTTAAGGGTTTCTGCTTGTTTTGAGCAAAAATATTAATACTTATAAAAACCAGTATAATAAAAGAAATATATTTTTTCATATCTAAGTAGTATTATTTAGTACAATAATATTAAAATATTTAGATAAATAAAAGATAGTATAGTTTAATACTGCAACATCATTTTTATATAAAAAAGCTTCTTGCAGATTATCTGCAAGAAGCTTATGTACCCTCGAGCGGAATCGAACCGCTATCATCAGTTTAGGAAACTGGTACTCTATCCGTTGAGCTACGAGGGCAAATATTACGGGGCAAAAATATAATTTTGATTGTCGTAAAGCAAAAATCTTGGAATTATTTTTAAAACAAAATTTAGGTTTCAAGTCCTTGTAAAGCTTTAGTGTTTTGTTTCTCGATAAAAATTTTAATGTATATATTTGTATTAAAAATACGCCATATTAAATTAAAAGAGCAAATATCGATTACTGTTTTTACCGACGGAAGTTATAATCCTCAACATAAAATTGGAACTTGGGCAAGTTGTATTCTTTTTGCCGATAATGAGAAAATATTATGGAATTCGGAGACAAACTCGTCGCAACATGCAATGGAACTGTTGGCTGTAATAAAAAGCATAGAGTATATAGAAGCAAAAATTAATCAAGAATATAGTATAGTTGTTTATACCGATAGCGCTTATGTAGAAGGACTTATTGGTAGAGAAGAGAAACTTTGCGCTTCTAATTTTAAGACAAAAAAAGGAACAGATATTGCTAATCGAGAAAAAGTAGAACTATTTTACGAAATAATAAAAACTGAGAATATAAAAATAATAGAAATTGAATCGCACAAGAAAAAAGGGCTTTCAGAAATTAGCGATTATAATAGAAAAGTCGACAAATTGGCTCGTAAGAAACTGAAAGAAATAATTAAAAAAATAGATAATTAAAAAAATGAAACTCTACTAGGACTTTTTATTGTAATTATTTGAGATTAACTGTTTTTAATAATTTTTGTCACCAAAAATAATAATTTAGGTGAGTTTAAATAATTAGTCGTTTTTATTATTCTATCCATTATGAAATATATATTTTTTCTTGTTAATATAATGTTTATTAGTTCAGTGTGTTTTGCGCAAGGAATAAAAGGAAAAATAACAAATCATCGAGGTAATGCAATTCCATTTGCAACAATATATTCTACCTCAGATTATAATGGAACAACATCAAATATTAATGGTAATTATAATTTAGATCTTTCAAAAGGAAAATACAAGATTCAAATTCAATATCTTGGATATAAAACTAAAGTAATTAATGTTTCAATATCCGATAGTACCGAGATACTGAATATTGTTCTCGAAGAACAGATCTATAAAATACCCGAAGTGCGAATATTGGCAAGCGGCGAAGATCCTGCATACGGAATAATGCGGAAAGTTATTGCTCTGAGTACTTACTACCTTAATCAGGTTGAAGAATATTCGTGCAGAGTATATTTAAAGGGAACAGGAAACGTAGTTAAAATTCCGAGACTATTAAAACGGCAACTAAAAAAAGACGGCCTTGAAGAAGGTAAATGTTTTGTAACCGAAAATATTACCGACATCAATTTTACCTTGCCTAATAGTTTAAAACAGAAAGTTATCTCGTTGCGAAGTTCCGGCGAGGGGAACAATATTTCGCCAATGAATTTTGTTTCCCTTAGTTTATATAACGATATTAACGGAATAACTTCTCCAATAAGTAAATCGGCATTTGCAAATTATAGATATAAACTCGATGGTTCGTTTTACGATAGAAATTTTCTAATACACAAAATAAAAGTTATCCCAAAGCATAAGGGCTTCGATGTATATTCGGGATATATTTTTATTGTCGATAGTTTTTGGTGTTTACACAGTGTAGAACTGAAGATAGAACAAAATATGTTTACAGCCGATATTAACCAAATTTATGCCCCTGTAAAATTTGATGTATGGATGCCTATAAGCCACGACTTTAAAATCAATGCAAAAGTTGTTGGGATTAATTTTTTGTATAATTATGTTGCATCAGTGTCAGATTATAAACTCACATTAAATACAAAAATCGACAATAGTATATTTCAATCATTAAAGAACGATTATACCGATAAAAAGAAAGTTGAAGATGATGTTTATGGTGCAACAAAAAAAGATAAAGTTGATAAAAAAGAAATATTATCGCTTGTAAAGAAAGATGATCTTTCGAAAAAGGAATCGAAAAAACTAAATCGATTAATTCGTGAGAAAGTAAAGAAATCGGCTTCAAGACCTCCATTAAAAATCGAGAACCGTCATTCGTTCGATGATAGTGCTAGTTTACGAACTGTTTCGTATTGGAATTCTATTCGTCCGATACCTCTAACTGTTAACGAAAAAGATAGTTATAAGGCAAAAGATTCTATACAAACAAAAATAGAAAACAATCCCGAATATGAAGATTCTGTTCGTTTGGCTAAGCAAAAAATGAAATTTGGTGATATATTTTTCGGTAATAGATATTCATATTCCGAAAATACTTCATCGTTCTCATTTAGTGGATTATTTAAACTCGAAAATTTTAATTTCAATACTGTCGATGGCTTATTAATAACAGAAAAATTTGAATATAGAACTGCGATTAATAATGGAAGAAATCTGGAAATCGAGAATAATGTCAGATATGCTGTTTCGCGAGAAAGAATGCTTGCCGATTTAAAAGTAAATTATACATACAATGGGCTTAAGCGAGCAATTATTAAACTCGATGCAGGAAGAAAAACATCAGATTTTAATTCGGGAAATGGTATACCACCAAATTTGAATTTGTTAACAAGCTTGTTTTTAAAACAAAATCACATGAAACTTTACGAGAAAGATTTTACAAAAATTAATCATAAAATCGATATTGTTAATGGTTTAACTTTAGAAACAGATTTCGAGTTTGCCAAAAGACATCAATTAAAAAACAATACAGATTTTTATTTAACAAATCCATTTAAAGATAACTATACCGAAAATATTCCGCAAATAAATAATTTCGATAATCAACTTATCGCAAATCATACGGCCTCGATAATAAATATTGGACTTAGTTATACTCCACGATATTTTTATAAAATATTAGGTAAAACAAAACAAATGATGTATTCTAAATATCCAACATTTTCGGTTAATTACACTAAGGGTATTTCAAACTTTTTAAATAGCGATGTCGATTTCGATAGATTAGAAACCGCAATTAACCATTCCTTTAGTCAAAGACAATTAGGCAGAATAAAATATAAATTTATTGCAGGAAAATTTCTAAACACCAACAAATTATATTTTGCCGATTATAAACATTATAATACAAACAATCCTTTTTTAATAACATCGAATACATCGTTCGAATTTAGATTACCTGATTATTATAAATACAGCACATCGAGAACTTATTTCGAAGGACATATTAAGCTCACGAATAATAGAATTTTAGTAAAAAGATTACCAATAATCAGTAAAACGGTGATTAAAGAGAATTTATATTTTAATATTCTTAAAAATCAAGGACAAGATGTTTATTACGAATTTGGCTATGGAGTAAATCAAATATTATTACTTTTTAATTTCGAAGTATTTGCCGGTTTCGAAAAAAACAAACATGTTTATACCGGAATAAAAATAGGAATTCCTTTTGTCGGAAAAGGTAATGACGAAATATCAATTGGGGCAAACTAGTTTATTTGCATAGTATTAAATGCTTTTTTATCGGTGTTTAGTAGTTTCGTCTAAAAGTATACTTAAATAATTTTCGTATCTGGTAAGACTAATTTCGTTATTCTTAACGGCTTCTTTTACTGCGCAACCGGGTTCATGTACATGAGTGCAGTTGTAATATTTACATTTATCTGAGAATTTGAATATTTCGGGAAAATAGTGCGATAGTTCTTCGTTATTTATATAAAAAAGACCAAAACCACGTATCCCGGGTGTATCAATAATATATCCATTATCTGATATTTTGTACATCTCGGCAAATGTTGTAGTATGTTTACCCGATTTATGCGATTCGGAAATCTCACTAGTCTTTAGGTCTAAATCCGGATTAATAGCATTTACTATTGACGATTTTCCTACGCCGGAATTACCCGATATCAGGCTTGTTTTATTGCTTAATAAATTTGCTACAGCATCAATGTTTTTACCGGTTTTTACCGATGTATGTAAACATTCGTAACCAATATCTTCGTATATTTTTGTAAGCCGTTCTAATTCTTCTAACTCTTTAGAATTATATAAATCTATTTTATTAAATATTATTTTTGCCGGCACATTATATGCCTCGGCAGTAATTAAAAATCTATCAATAAATAAAGAATGAGTCTCGGGATATGCAATTGTTACAATTAATAATGTTTGGTCGATATTTGCAGCTAAAATATGACTTTGTTTCGACAGGTTTGTAGCTTTGCGAATTATATAATTTCTCCTTTCGGAGATTTTTGTAATAACACCTATCTCTTCTTTCTCTTTTATTTGGTAACTTACAATATCGCCAACAGCTATCGGGTTCGTACTTTTAATTCCCTGAATACGGAATTTACCCCGAATAATACATTCGAAAATAGATTGTGTCTCGATATCTTTTACAAAATACCGACTTCCTGTCGATTTTATTACTAATCCTTGAGGCAAATTATAAATATTTTAATGAAAATTATTTTTGCAAATTTAGAATAAAATTAAAATATTTCTCATATTTGTTTGATACTAAAAAATATAAAATACCATATATGACAAAAATTATTAGCTATAACGTAAATGGAATAAGAGCCGCATTAAAAAAAGATTTAATAGAATGGCTAAAGGAAGAATCGCCCGATATTTTTTGTATTCAGGAAACAAAGGCGCAAGAAGATCAAATCGACGGAGAAACTTTTAAAGAAGCGGGATATTTCTGTAACTGTTTTTCGGCTCAGAAAAAGGGATATAGCGGTGTGGCAATGTTCTCAAAAAAGAAACCCGATTTTGTGAAGAAAGGTATTGATAATGCAAAATTCGATAGCGAAGGAAGATTATTAAGAGCAGATTTTGGTAATTTAACTATTGTAAATTCATATTTCCCGGCCGGAACTACAGGAGATATCCGACAAGAGTATAAAATGGAATATTTAGACGAGTTTTATACCTTTATCAATAATCTTAAAAAAGAAAGACCAAACATTATTGCATGTGGCGATTATAATATCTGTCATAAGGCAATAGATATTAATCATCCCGAGCGACATAAGAAAACATCAGGATTCTTGCCCGAAGAACGAGAATGGTTCGACAAAATGATTGGTGCAGGTTTTATCGATAGTTTCAGAGAATTCGACAAAACACCCGAGAAATATAGCTGGTGGAGTTATAGGGCAGGATCTCGAGTTAAAAATCTAGGCTGGCGTATCGATTATCATTTAGTTAGCAATGAACTTAAAGCAAAATTAAATAATGCATATATACTAAACGATGTGGTTCATTCCGATCATTGCCCTGTTGTTGTTGATATAAAAAAATAATTTTAATTGTAGCGACGAGTGAATAAATACATAATTATTATACCATTCGCATTATTATGCTATATATTAACCTAAGTTCGATGTAAGCTTTGTCCACAGTTTCAATATATACAAAAACATAACAATAAGTGTTTGAAAAATTAGTTTACTATGGTATAATAATTGCTTTAA
>CAZDCZ010000016.1:37073-41810 GCA_964504155.1 uncultured Bacteroidales bacterium
ATTGTTACCGAATTAAGTAATAATACATTAAAGATAAAAATGATGTCGAATTTATTTAACAAGTCCGATATTGATGTATTTATTACATACAAAAATTTGGAAGGAATAACTGCAAATGCTTCTGCCAATATAGTTATTAAAGATACTATAATAACAAATAATTTTGTTGCTAAAGCTACAAGTGCTGCCCAAATTGAGTTAATTACGAATATCGAATCAATAGAATTTAATGTATATCAAGGAGCTCAAATTATTGTTTCGGGTAATGTCGATAAACAAGAATCGTATGTTAATACAGGCGGGATACTTTCGGCTACCAATTTACAGTGTAATAAAGTATTTATAAAATTAAACACTGGAGGAAAAGCCGAAGTTGTTGCAAAAGAAGAAATAGAAGCTACTATTAATACAGGTGCCGATTTAAGCTATTTCGGAAAACCCGAAAAAGAAACAATTACCAATAAGCTTGGTGGAACAATATCGAAATGGGATGAATAAAGATTTTTTTCTATTTTGTGACTGTGTGTTTATTTTTAATTTAAAGAGCTTGTCCGAAAAAGCCGGATTGTTGTTCTTCTGAGCGAAGTTGAAGAAACGAGCTCAACAAAGTTAATTTATTAGTTTAAAAATGAGATATTGTTATTGTGCTCAATATGACAAATTAAATTAAAACTTCATTTTTTAGAGACTTCATTTATTTTTTAGATACTTTTTAAATTAGAAAATTTCTTATTTAGATATTTTGATGTTATTTTAAATGAGAAAGCATTGCGGTTTTAGATATTTATTTCCATATAAAATCCATTATGCTTTCTAATATTCAGCACTTTATTATCGTCGAATATTAAGTACTGTCCTTTTATGCCGATTAAAACTCCGGAGTATTTATTTGTTTTTTCGAAATTTATACTCGAAATTTTTTCAGGATATCTTTCTATCGGAAAAACAAGGCTGGTTATCTTGTTTTGTTTAAGAAAGTATTCTTTTAACTCGGCATTTACTTTATTAAAAGCCTTTTCTTTTTCTTTAGTTAAATTTATGCCGCTAACAGTTTCGTTTTGAAGCATTTTACGCCAATTTGTTTTGTCGGCAAAATATTTTTTCAAATTTACTTCTATTACACCTGCTAGATATCTGTTTGGAGTTTGGGCTATTATTATTGCTTCGGTTGCACCTTGATCTATCCAACGTGTGGGAATTTGTGTTTTTCGAGTTACTCCTACTTTTAATCCACTTGTAAGAGCTAAATATATATAATGGTCTTTTAAACAATGATTCTTTGCAAATTCCATATCGCGTGCTATTCCTTCGTGCGCTCGACATAACTCAGGTCGTAAAACACATTCTTCTGTTTCGGGCGCTGTTCTGAAACACCTGAAACAATAGCCCTGATGAAACGATTTATTTGTAAGTCTTCCGCATTTAATGCAATTGATTTGTCCGTTAAAAGAAAATTCAATTTTTCGACCAATTAGTTCGTTCATAAAAATTTTATTTTCCCCAATAGGCAAAAAATATTGAATTTTATCATCTAACGAAGTCTGCATTTTTAGTATGTTTCCGGAGTATTGCATAATAGTTATAAATTTTATTTTAATTATTTTAGTACTTTGCAATACAAAGTACTAAAATAATTACATATCTTTGCAAAGACTATAACAATGTAAAGAATAGTATTATGTTTATTCTTATAAAGAAAATATTAGTTTGTATTTTATTAATGTTTACATCTTCGTTAAATAATTCTGTTGTTTCAGATTCTGATAATACTTTTATTTCGAACGATAAATGTAATAATAATCTTAATATAGAAATACAAAGTGCTGTTGAATTATTTACAAATACACATAATTCCGATTCGATAAAAATTAATACTGGCAAAAATTTACGAGACACAATATCAAAAGTATGGTATATTATAGAAATCGGGAAACCGGTAAATATTTATTAAATAAGTAAAAGCAATTAAAATATATAAGTATGAATAAAACAATAAGTATTAATCTAGGTGGACTTGTCTTTAATATCGACGACGAAGCATATAAATTACTTAAGGAGTATTTAAATGCTATTGAAATTCAATTTTCCGATATCGAAGAACGAAAAGAAATAGTTAGCGATATTGAACTTCGCTTAGCCGAACTATTTAAAGAAAGAATAAGTGTAAATAAAGAAGTAATTTCTATTGGCGATGTTGATGATGTTATAATTATTTTGGGTAAACCTGAAGATTTTACTCAAGAATCAGAAGATACATCTACAGGAAAGAAAAAAGTATATCATATACATATAAGTAAACGCATGTATCGCGATTCCGACAATCGCATTTTAGGTGGAGTATGTAGCGGTATGGGAGCATATTTTAATATCGATTCTGTATTATTCCGAATACTTTTTATTCTTATTACTATATTATTTGGTTCGGGAATAATTATTTATTTAGTGTTATGGATTGCTATTCCGGAAGCACGTACAATTGCACAAAAATTAGAGATGCGAGGCGAAGCTGTTACTATCGAGAATATTAAAAAATCGGTAAAAAACGAATTCGAAAAAGTAAAAGATAATATGAAAAATGGGAATAAGTAACAGAATTATAATTAACGAATATTAATTAAAAATAATATAATGAATATCGAAAATACAAAAGCACAGATGAAAAAGGGCGTTTTAGAATATTGCATATTATCGATATTATCTAAAAAAGACTCTTATTCTTCCGAAATAATAGAAGAGTTAAAAGATGCTAAGCTAATTGTTGTTGAAGGAACTTTATATCCTTTGCTTACACGACAGAAAAACTCAGGACTGTTGAAATATCGCTGGGAAGAATCTACACAAGGACCACCACGAAAATACTATTCGCTTAGCGAAAAAGGTGAGGAATGCTTAAAAGAGTTAAAAACATCGTGGGACAAATTAGTAGAAACAGTTGATTCAATAGTTAATGTAGATAAAAAGTAAAAATTTGATGCGATGAAAAAGACAGAAAAAATAAATATCAGTAATGTAATTTTCTATATCGACGAGGATGCTTATGTCTTCCTTAAAGAGTATATGGAGCAGATAAAATTATATTTCCGGAAACAAGAAGAAGGAAAAGAAATAATTAAGGATATAGAAATCAGAATAGCTGAATTATTACAAACAAAAAAATCGGAAAAGAAACAAGTTATTAATATAGATGATATAAACGAAGTAATTGAGATATTAGGAAAACCCGAAGATTTTGCTTCGCCGGATGATATTAATGAAGAATTTGTAGTACATAAGAAAACTAAAAAACTTTATAGAGACCATGATAATGCAGTTTTAGGTGGAGTTTGCTCGGGTATTGGGGCGTATCTTAATGTTGATCCGGTAATTATTAGATTGCTATTTGTATTATTGTTAATGTTTTATGGCGTTACTGCTATTATTTACATCATTTTATGGATTATTGTTCCTCCAGCAGGAACTATTGCTCAAAAACTCGAAATGAAGGGTGAGAATTTTTCAATATTGAATATTGAAAAAAATGTAAAAAACGAATATGAAAGTGTAAAACAAAATTTAGGTAAAATTAAAAAATCGAAAGAATATGGTAAAACAAGAGGCTTTTTCGCTACTTTCTTTAGGGGAATAAACGAAATTATCCGTTTCATATTTAAATTCATATTTATTATTATTGGTATTGTATTTATTATTATTGGACTCGGATTAGTTGTTGCTTTTATTGGAACTCTTGCATTTAGCGAACCTTTAATATCATCGTGGGGAATATTTAATAGCCACAATATAATTATCCCGGATATGCTAAATTATTTTGTTAGCGACAGTAGTACTTTTCTTATTGTTGTTTGCTCGTTATTAGTAATTGTTATTCCATTATTCGCAATTATTTATGGTGGGTTTAAATTAATATTCCGTTTTAAAGCAAACGATAAGTTAATAGCAATAGTTGGAATTACTGCTTGGTTCTTAAGTTTGTTAATGTTAATATCTGTATCGTTTTTCGAAGCAAAAAATTATGCAATAACTGCTAAATCATCAGAAACTATTGAGTTTAAAGAACCAATAAAGAATATCTTGTATTTAAAATCATCATCAATACAAAAATACAATACAACAAAATTGTATATATTCGACGACGAGATAGAAATATTAGCCGACAAATACGATAAAAATAAATTGTATGCTATACCCGAAATAGAAATAGAAAAAAGCAACTCTAAAGAATTTGATATAGTTATAGAGAAAAAAGGAAGAGGAGCAAACAAAGATGCGGCTATTGAAATTGCAAAAACAATAAATTATAAATTATTTCAGAATGATACTATTCTTGAGTTCGATCCGTATTTTTATTTAGAAAACGGTATGAAATGGACATTCCCCGAAGTAGAAATTAAAATTAAAGTTCCTGTTGGAAAAATAATTTTTCTCGACGAAAGTATCAGAGAACAATTGAATTATGCATATACAGTTGAATCTATATGGGAAGAAAGAATGTTAAATCAAAAGTGGATTATGACCGATGATGGTTTAGAAAAATACAGTAATGAAAAATAATTTTAAAAAAATTAAATAATTTTTTTTGACAATAATAATTTTTTTATACATTTGCACCACACAAAACAAAACTGTCCGATGGTGTAATTGGCAACACATCTGTTTTTGGTACAGAAGAGTCCAGGTTCGAGCCCTGGTCGGACAGCAAAAAAAAGACTCCAAGTAATTGGGGTCTTTTTTTGTATCTAA
>CAZDCZ010000017.1:0-8944 GCA_964504155.1 uncultured Bacteroidales bacterium
TATCTGTTTTGGGATTATCTTTTTTAACATCACCGAAATTATGGGCTACAATAATATAATCTAATTTTTCTTTATCGATATTTGCCGAAACTAAAGCATCTTTAGCTGCAAAATAAGCCATATCAGACGTTACATATTTATCATCTATATATCTTCTTTCTTCTATTTCTGTTATTTTATGAAATTTACTAATAATATCTTCATTTGTTTTATTAATTTTTTCGCCAGCAGAATTAAAAAACTCTTTATTTTTGAATTCTTCATTTTTAAATACCCTTGAAGGAATATATGTTCCGCTTCCTGTAATAATAGAAAAAATCTTTTTTTTCATAAATCTCAAATTATTATATATCTTTTTTTGAAGTAATAAAGTCTAAAACTAATTAATTTTTAATTTAAAAATGCAACAATCTCATTTTTCTTCATTTCATTTATCGTGATATGGAAAATTACAACAGAATTTTTTCTTTCAAAAATATTATTACATTTGTTATCGGTTCACAAAAAAAATATAATTATATATTCTTATAATAAAATTAACATGCAAAGAGTAAACGAAATACTAGAATTTATCGAAAGTTTTTTAGGCGGGTCGTTATGGTTCGTTTTATTATTAATCGGAACGGGTATGTTTTTTACTTTTTACCTTGGTTTTCCTCAATTACGTTTTTTAAAACATGCAATACAAATTGTAAAAGGAAAATTTGATAAAAAAGGTGATGAAGGAGATACATCTCACTTTCAGGCGCTAACTACAGCTCTTTCGGGAACTGTTGGGACAGGCAATATTGCCGGAGTAGCCTTAGCAATACATTTAGGTGGACCTGCTGCATTATTCTGGATGTTGGTAACAGCTTTTTTTGGTATGACAACAAAATTTGTAGAGGTAACATTATCACATAAATACCGCGAGAAAGATTCTGAAGGTATGATTGCAGGAGGTCCTATGTATTATATGAAAAACAAGCTAAACCTTAAATGGCTTGCTGCTATTTTTGCAGCTGCCACAATATTATCGTCATTTGGTTCGGGGAGTTTACCACAAATAAACAGTATCTCTAATTCTATGTTTGCCACTTTCGGAATAAAACATATTGTTACAGGAGCAATAGTTTCGGTATTCCTTGCAATTGTAATTATTGGAGGAATAAAAAGAATAGCTAAAGTTACGGAAAAGCTTGTTCCTGCAATGGCCTTAATTTATTTTATTGGTGCTATTGCAGTTATTATTACTAACTACGAAAATATTATACCTTCTATTATATCAATATTCAGCGATGTATTTACCGGAACATCAGCAGCAGGAGGATTTTTAGGAGCAGGATTTGCTTTTGCATTTAACAGAGGGGTAAACAGAGGTTTATTCTCGAATGAGGCAGGACAAGGCTCGGCACCTATTGCCCATGCTGCAGCCCGTGCTAACGAGCCTGTTTCGGAAGGCTTAGTTGCAATACTAGAACCATTTATCGATACAATAGTAATTTGTACTTTAACCGGATTAGTTCTTCTATCGTCGGGTGTTTGGAAAGAAAAACTACCTAACCAATTCCAAAATACCGACATGGAAATTCTAGCAAACAACTATGACGAAACCAATAAAACTGATAGAACAATACTATATGCACATCTTAATGGAGAAAAAGATATTCCGGAATTTTCAGGCGAGTTAGCTATTACAAATGGGGAAATTACTAATGATATAACAATAATTAACGCTCGCTCGATAGCCGAAGATGTTAAAGTTTATAAAAATGAACAATTATATACCGGAACAATACCTGTAGAAGAGGGTAAAGTACAAGACATATTAAGCGAATATTCATTCCGAGGCAAATCGTTAATGCATAGCGCACCATTAACTACAGAAGCATTTAAACGTAGTTTCTTTGGCGAGTGGGGGAAATATATAGTATCGATAGGATTATTACTCTTTGCATTCTCAACTGCAATATCGTGGTCGTATTATGGAGGACGGTCGGTTACTTATTTGTTTGGAACAAAATATGTTGTTTATTATAGAATTATATATGTTGTTGCTTTTTTCTTTGCATCATTTACCGATACTACTATTATTTGGACACTTTCGGGTATTACAATTGCCTTTATGGCAGTACCTAACTTAATTGGAATATTAATGCTTAGAAAAGATATGAAAAGTACATTAAATAAATATTGGATAGATTTAAGAAAAGAACATCCGAATATAAAACTTCCGGGGAAATACTAATTGCAAAATATTATTATTCAAGGTTAAGTTCTCAAAATTCTGCCGGATATTAAATTATTTTTTAATATAATAGAATGTTTCTTGCAGTTTTACATAATAGTTGCATTTAATCTAGGTTTATTATTATTTTATTTCCTTAGGGAAGAATATCTTATTCTAATAATAAACTTAGTTTACTTTTTACGAATAATACACTGTGTAAAAATCTAAATAATTTATAAAAAAAACAACTAAAACACAAACACCTAAACTCTAATACCTATAATTAATATATCGTCAACTTGTTCGTATTCGTTGTGAGTCCAGCTATTAAAACTTCTTAATATTGTTTCTTTTTGCTCAGTCATAGGTCTGTTGTATATTTCGAGTAATAATCTTCTGAAACGTTTTATTCTAAATTTCTTTCCATTTTCGCCACCAAACTGATCAACAAATCCATCGGTAAATAAATATATCACATCTCCTTTTTTCAAATTGATATTATGATTTTTGAATGGAGATTCTACCAAATACGAGCCTATTGGATTTCTTGTTGCTTTATATTCGATCAATTCCTTATCTCGAATAAGGTAAATAGAATTATTGGCTCCGGCATATTGTAATGTCATTAACTGAAAGTCGAATATACAAAACGCCATATCCATACCATCGCTTAATTCATATTTTTCGTTTTGGGTTAACACATTTATTGTTTCTCTACGTAAATTTTCCAATGCAAGTTTTGAATCTAAAACTTCATTTCTATGAACCAACTCATTCAATAAAGAAATCCCTAATACGCTCATAAAAGCACCCGGAATTCCGTGTCCTGTACAATCGGCAGCCACAACAACAACTTTTCCATTTATTTTTTTTATCCAATAAAAATCTCCACTTACTATATCTTTTGGCATATAACACACAAAATGTTCGGGCAAAATTATATTCATATAGTTTTTCGAAGGCAAAAGAGCATTTTGTATATAACTTGCATAATTTAAACTATCTATTATCTTACGCGATTGGCGATTTATTTTATCATTCTGACTCATAGAATAATCTCTTTCGGTTCTATAACTCTTTATTAATAAATATATTAAAAAGTAAACAATAATTAAAGTAAATAAATATGTAGTAGTTAAATCAAAAAAACGAATATTGTTATTTTCATAACTAAAAAATAAAGAAGGGAAATTTTTCTCAAGAAAAAACAATATAATAATATCAGAAAATAATATTGATAGAATGATTGTGCGTTTTAATCCGGTAGAAATAATTGCAAACAATATAACAGCAAGAAAATATACAGATATTACAGGTCCATGAGTCCCGGCATTAGAAATCCAAATTACAGAAAGTGCAACAATCGAAAATATTATAAAAGGATACAATAATGGTTTATATACTTTTTTTATACGCGATATTAGATAGAAAGAAAAAAGAACTATGCTAGCAATAAGTGTAGATATGGTAAGGCTTATGCCTGTATGTAGAACGAAATTAATAATCGTTGCTAAAACTCCACCTAAAGCAGCAAAAAAGGTAGCATAATTAAAAACTCTATGTTCTAGCGAAAAACTACTTCTACTGCCAAATAATATGTAAATAAATTTATTAATAACAATCTTAAATTAATTATAATATTACAAAAAAAAATTATTTTTTTTGTAATAACACAATATTTTCTACATGATAAGTATGAGGAAACATATCAACAGGCTGTACTCTTACTACTTTGTAATAATCGTCGAGCAAATTAATATCGCGAGCCTGAGTTGCAGGATTACAACTAACATAAACAATTTTATCGGGCAAAGCATTAATAATTGTATTTACAACATCATTATGCATACCTGCACGTGGAGGGTCTGTAATAATAACATCGGGATGCCCGTGTTGTGCAATAAAATTATTATTTAAAATATCCTTCATATCGCCTGCAAAAAACTTAGTATTATCAATCTTATTAATCTCTGAATTTACTTTTGCATCTTCAATAGCCTCAGGAACATATTCTATACCTATTACTTTTTTTGCTTTTTTTGCAACAAAATTTGCAATTGTTCCTGTGCCGGTATATAAATCGTAAACAGTCTCATTACCGGTTAACTGAGCATACTCTTCAGCTATTTTATATAAATTATAAGCTTGCTCGGAATTTGTTTGATAAAACGATTTTGGACCAATCTTAAATTTAAGATCTTCCATTTGCTCGAAAATATGGTCATTCCCGGCAAATAACAATACATCTTGATCGCCCAATGAATCATTTGCCTTAGTATTAATAATGTACATTAACGAAGTAATGCTAGGAAATTTCTCTGCTAGATTTTTTAGCAAATTATCTATCAGCACTTTATCGTTGTAGAAAAACACAACAATAACCATAAGTTCTCCGGTAGTAGATGTTCGAATAATAAGATTCCGTAACAATCCTTCTTGCTTACGCAGATTAAAAAAGCTATATTTATTCTCTACAGCAAATTTCTTTATCTCTAAACGAATTTTGTTAGAATCTCCACCTTGCAAATAGCAATGCTCAATATCAACAATTTTATCCCAAAAACGTGGTATGTGAAACCCTAAACCGTTATAATCGTTAATTTCGTCTTTCGATGCTATTTCTTCGGCGGTAAACCAACGATTATGAGTAAAAGTAAACTCTAATTTATTTCTGTAATATTGTGTTTTCTCTGATGGTAATATGGGTGAAATTTCAGGAAGATTAACTTTTGCAATTCTCTCGAGGTTATCTATTACTTGCTGATGTTTATACTTAAGTTGATCGTTGTATGGAAGATTTTGCCATTTACAACCTCCACAAGTGCCGAAATGTTTACAAAATGCTTTTACTCGGTTTTCCGAATATTTATGAAATTTAATGGGATATCCTTCTAAATAAGTTTTCTTTTTTTTATTTATTTGAATATCAACAATATCTCCCGGAATTGTTTTTGTTACAAAAACAATTTTCTCGTTAATCTTGGCTATAGACTTTCCTTCGGCAGCAATATCAAGTATTTCAACATTTTCAAATATTGGTAATCTGTTACGTTTTCTTCCCACTTTATTTACAATTTATTTTTCCACAAAAATACAAACTTTATCTTACGATAAATATTTTATTTGGTTATCATTTAATTTTTTAAAGCATTATTGTTTTTGTTTGTACATAATTTTATTCCTATACTATTCTTAGTATGGTTTTTAGGTATAATAGACAAAATGCTTATTATTTTCAGGAAGATTCTTTCGAACGCTATATTACACCAACAAAGGCTCTGATTTTTACTTTACTATACCATATATAAAAAAAACGGAATTGATTATTTCGGCAATTAAAATCTCTAATACAAATAGCTTTAACCTAAAAATATGACAATATTTATTTGTTAATTATATCTTTGCAAATTCAAAGAAATAATTATTATGATATCAGTAAATCAGCTAACATTAGATTTTGGTAGTTTCCGTTTATTTAACAATATATCGTTTCTAATAAATAAAAAAGATAGAATTGGTTTAGTAGGGAAAAACGGAGCAGGAAAATCGTCATTACTTAAAATAATAGTAAACGAAATATTACCTACAAGCGGCAGCATTTCGTTTCCCGAGAATTTAGAAATAGGATATTTGCCCCAAAATATGTTATGTAAAAATGAACAAGATTTATTTTCTGAGACAAAACTTGCTTTTTCTGAAGTGCTTGAATTAGAAAAAAACATTAAGCTAATTAATCACGAGCTTACCCAAAGAGAAGATTATGAATCGGAAAAATATCAAAAATTAATTCATAAACTATCAGACTCAAACGAAAGATATCATTTAATTGGCGGCGGCTCTACTGAAGCAGTTATAGAACAAACTTTATTAGGTTTAGGTTTTTTAAAATCAGATTTTAACCGTCCTACCTCAGAGTTTAGCGGAGGGTGGAGAATGAGAATAGAACTTGCAAAAGTTCTTCTCAAAGAACCCGATGTATTATTACTCGATGAACCTACCAACCACTTGGATATAGAAGCAATTCAATGGTTCGAAGATTTTCTACAAACATATAAAGGTGCTGTATTACTAATATCGCACGATAAAGCTTTTTTAGATAATGTTACAAAACGAACAATAGAAATATCGGTAGGCAAAATATACGATTATAATGCTCCTTATTCTAAATATATAGGCTTACGAAAAGAACGACGCGAGCAACAAATTGCAGCATATCGTAATCAACAGAAAATGATTATCGAAACCGAAGAGTTTATCGAGAAATTCCGGTACAAAGCTACTAAAGCAGTACAAGTTCAATCGAGAATAAAACAACTCGAAAAAATCGACAGAATAGAAATTGACGAAGAAGATAAGTCGGTTTTTAATTTAAGATTCCCTACTGCTCCACGCTCAGGAGATATTGTTGTTGAGACAAAAGAACTCTCAAAAAGTTATGGAGAATTAAATGTATTACAAAATATTGATTTAACGGTTAATAGAGGAGAGAAGATTGCATTTGTAGGAAAAAATGGAGAAGGAAAAACAACCCTGTCGAAAGTAATAATTGGAGAATTACAGCACACCGGAAATTTAAAAATAGGACACAATGTTAGTATTGGATATTATGCTCAAAATCAGGACGAAACACTAAACGAAGACAAAACAGTTTTTCAAACAGTTGACGATATTGCCGTGGGTGACATCCGCACTAGAGTTAGAGATATTCTTGGGAGTTTTTTATTTAAAGGCGAAGATATTGATAAAAAAGTAAAAGTTCTTTCAGGTGGCGAAAAATCGAGACTATCTTTAGCAATGCTACTTCTTAACCCATACAACTTATTAGTACTTGATGAACCGACAAATCATCTCGATATGCTATCGAAAGATGTTTTAAAAAAGGCTCTAAACGATTTTAAAGGAACAGTAATACTTGTGTCGCACGATAGAGAGTTTCTAGATAATTTGGTTGATATAGTATATGAATTCCGAAATAAAAATATAAAACAACATATTGGTGGTATTTATAATTTTTTACGAAAAAGAAAACTTGAAAATTTAAAAGAACTTGAGAAAAAATCATTACTAAAACAAAGCAAAAAAAATACAATATCATCTGATAATAAAAACTCATATCTCGAAAGAAAAGAATACGATAAAAAAATTAGAAAAGTAGAAAAAGCAATTACAGAATCGGAAAATAAAATTAATAAATTCGAAACAGAAATTGACCAGATAAATATATTAATGACAAATCCGGAAAATCTAAAAAACGATTCGTTGTTATTCAATAATTACGAGAAAATAAAAAATAATCTAAAAATAGAAATGGAAAATTGGGAAAAACTAAACGGAGAAATTGATTTATTAAAAGACCAAAGAAATTAATTATCTTTACAAAAAATAAAGTTACTATTTTATAATGTTTCTACGAATAAGAAAATATTGGCTAATTGTATTTGTTGTAGTAATATTTTCTGCCTGCTCTATTACAAACAACAATTTTTCTTCTAAAAATTTATTTTTTCTATACGATAATTATTCAAAAAATATAAGCCCTAAGATATTGTTACACAATAAGTCTGATTCAATATCTTTATTAATAGTAAAAATTGATTCTAAAGATTTATTATTTAACAAGGCAAATCAAAGCAACCAACTAAAAGCATATCTTAGAATTTCGTTTCAATTATTTGATCTTATAGAAAAGAACAGAATTATCGACAGCACTTTCATACAATACCATATAAATAAACCATTGAAAGACACAACACTTATATATACAATTCCAATAAAAGCAAAAAAGGGGAAGAATTACTTAGTAAAAATCATAACTGAAGACCTTAATAAAAATATTAACAAAAATGTAACTCTTAAATATCTATATAAAACAAATACTGTAGAGGAAAGCGATTTTTTAATTAAAGATAAAATAAAAAATGAAATACTCTTTTCTCAATATGTTTGTGCTACCGAAAATTTCTCTATTTACTTTCGCAACAATAGTATCGACAGTATGATTGTATTGTATTACGCCGAACGAGAAAACATCGCTATACAACCAAATATTAATTACGATACTCTTAACAATAATTATAAAACACCGGATAGCACGTGGATATGGCATACCGATTCGTCAAATTATTCGTATAATAAAAAAGGAATTTATAGATTTTGTATCGATAGTATTTCGAAAAAAGGATTCTCTTTATTTAATTTTGGAGAAACATTTCCTATTATTCATACAGCCAACGAATTAATAAAACCATTAAAATATATTTCCGATTCGACAGAAAAATATATTCCTTTAGAAAGCGACAGACTAACTAAACTTGAAATTGACAAATTTTGGCTAAATAGAGCCGCAAATTATAACAGATCGAAAGATCTAATTAAAATTTATTACAATAGGGTAATTAATGCTAATTACTATTTTTCGTCGTATAAATCGGGATGGCAAACCGATAGAGGAATGATTTATATTGTTTATGGTTTACCCGATGGCATATACAGACTAGGAGAAACAGAAAAATGGATATATAACCCTACAGGAACAGGACCCGGATTAGCATTTCTCTTTGAACATAAATATCATGTTTTTAGTTCGAATAATTTTGTTTTAAATCGCGAGAAATTAAAATATACACAATGGGATGATGCTGTTCAATTATGGCGCGAAGGTAATATTGTTTATTATCAAAATTAACAGGCTATGCCTGAAATAAATATTGAGATACACAAACACCATGATTAAAA